>DAOUXE010000080.1 GCA_030666765.1 Methanosarcinales archaeon | reverse complement strand
TCTTAATGACATTCAACATTTGAAATCTGAGGGATATGTCTATGAGCCTAAAACTGGGGAAATTAGATGTGCGCTGTGAGAACATCAGCCAATTTTGCCCCGAAGGGGCTTTCTTGATACGATTGCAACATGTAATCCCAAACTAATATTAGCCCGAATAGTTCCATCCATAACCAATATTTTTCTCGTGGTGGTAGATAACGTTTGCGGGTTTGTACGCGTTTAGCTAACCACAAGATTACACCGATTTCCGCGAGAATGACCGCCATCTTCTTGTGTTTCGTGAAATCTCGTGGAATCTTTTTTCACCCCAGCTAAACACATACGCCATCAAAAGCCATCCGGCAGCGAAAATTGGGGGTGGTGCCGGATGTCCCGGGCACGACGCCAGGGGTGACAGTCGCTTCCTGCCACCGCGAAAACTATTTATGTTGTTTACACCAATAACTGATTGACAGTCAGTCAATACCATAAGACCTGTCGAGGCAAACAACATGACCCGCACAGTAATGGACCCTGAAACGCGTCGCAGCGAACTCATCGACACCGCAGAGAAGCTCTTCCTCGAAAACGGCTACGAGGGGACCACGGTATCTGAAATCGTCAGAAATGCCGGTGTGGCACAGGGCACGTTCTACCACTACTTCAAATCAAAAGATGAGGTATTAAGCGCGATAACCGACAGGTGGATCGAAGAGATACGTGCTGGAATAGAGGATATAGCCTCCAGGGACGATTCAGACGCCATCGATAAGATCCTTGGTGTTTTTAGCTTCTTTAGCAGCCTTGGTAGGTCCAAACAAGGGCTTGTTGAGTATTTCCACATGGAGAGAAATGCGCATCTGCATATCAAGTTTGAAAAAAGCGTTCCTCAGATCATAATTCCTCCGTTCAGCCGGATGATTGAAGAGGGGGTGGACGCGGGCTTCTTCGATGTCAGATACCCGGAAATGGCGGCATTAGCTATCATTGAGACCGCTGGTGCAATCTCTCACATCCATGAGACGTACCGTCTCGAAGATAAGGCAGAGAAGATGAAAGAGATAACAGACGCCACATTCGACTTCATTGAGAGGATACTCGGCGCAGAGCCCGGGATATTCATGGAGTACGTATCAAAGATGGAGGCATCCGTATGAACAGACACAAACTCGTCATAACAACATCTCTTCTGGTATTTTTGATGTTTTCGATGATTCTTTCATCCGCCGCAGCTCAGGCAGCCAGCGCAGAGGATATCGAGATCGTTGACCTCTACTCAAGCATCGATTCGGCTGATGTCACGCTCCACTCAGGAGCGCATCACACAAACATAACAATCGACGCTGACCTGATACTTGATGACAAGGTTCTGAGATCAAAGAGGTTCATAATCGACGAAGTCCTTCCTGACACCGATATAACGAGAGTTGTGTACTGGGAGATCAATAGTCCGGCGGAGGAGGAGTTCTACACCACTAAAATGACCCTCTCTGTGGCAGGCTCGGTGCGAAAGACGCGATACTGCAACTTCTCGTACGGTGGCCCTTCGCTGCCACGGGTGTACATCGAAGACATAATCCCGGATTCCCGCGGAGTGAGTGTAATTCTGTCGCCGTACAGAACCATATACGGCACACAGGCGGTGCTTGTGGATGTAGAGTACATGCTCGTTAACGGAGATACCGTGATCTACAGGACAACAGACCAGAGAGTCGATGTGGTGCAGACAACACCGCTATCAGAGGACTGGAATGTGCGCCTCGAAAACAACCATCCGTACTCTGCCAGGGTGAAGATCAAAGCCCCATCGCAGAGGCAAAGCAATACTGTAATCGCCAGATCCGTGGATTTCACTGCAGATGACGATGCCCGCATAACCGAACTCTACAGGGACGAGACCGGAGCAAGCGCAACGGTTCTGGGACTCTCACAGGTGCCGTTTACTGGCGAGATTGTCTTTACGGTATCAAAGGATGGCGAGACCATCGAGGAGATCCGGGAAAAATCCCCGATCCTGATGTCAGATGATGATGAGACGACAGAGGTTATCTGGGATAGCAGGCTCCCTGCAGGCATGTATGAACTATCTGTAAAGGTGATAGGAAACGACGGCGATGTGGTGGACATACTGGAGACGGTTATAGAAGCGGAAGAGCGCGGATACGAAGCCTCTGCCACTGCCACCACAGCCCCGGAGACACCGGGCTTTAACGTCTGTCAGGTGGTTTTCACGGTCCTGGCACTGTATCTCCTCCGCAGGAACCGATGAAGATGGGGTGATACCGGTGTTTGAACTCTTCATAGCATGGAGGCATCTATCGTCCCGTAAAAGGCAGACGATTCTCTCTGTTCTGGCAATCGGGCTTGCGGTCATGATACTCATGATCTCACAGGCGATGATGGTTGGCTTTACAGAGGAACTCTACGCAAAGACGATCGACGAGATGCCACATGTGACCGTTGAACCGAGGAGCGGCGAAGATTACATCCACCTCTACAAAAACCTCGCAGGCGAGATCCGGAGAATCGATTGTGTGGTGGGCGCATCCCCAATTCTTGCCGGAGCTGCGACATTTGCGCACAAAGACAAATCCGGAAACGTGATCATGCAGGGGATCTCTGCAAGCGACCACGACATAGTGCTCCGCACCGGGAGCGACATCACAGAAGGCAGCCTCAGGGACATTGAGGTGAGCCGGAGCGGTGTTGTGCTGGGGGATGCGCTCGCTCTGAAACTGGACGCTAAGATCGGGGACTCCATCGACGCAAGCTTTCCGGAGGCAAAGCCTGCCACCCTTGAGGTGGTGGGAATCTATGACAGCGGCACACCGCAGGACGAGAGCGTTGCGTACACCTCCCTCTCGACAGCCCAGACGTTCTTTGACGAGCCCGGCGTTGTGAGCATAATCCTTGTGAGAGTGGAGGATCCCCGCGGGGCAGAGGCAATATCAAGCGAGATCGATAGTCTGGGATATCCTGCCGCCGACTGGAAGGAGACAAACCCTGAGATTATGCAGATGATAATGATCGAAAGCATCTCAAACGCAATCATACTCGGGCTGGTCATCGTGATTGCAACATTTGGGATTGTGAGCACACTCTTTATGGTTGTTATGAAGAAGAAAAAGGAGATCGGCATGTTAATGGCGATGGGGGCGTCCCGACGAAGTGTCATGAAGATATTTGTAATGGAAAGTGGCATCATGGGACTCATAGGCGCTCTTCTGGGCGTAGCGGCGGGAGTGCTGATCGCCTCGGTGAGCGGTCCTTACAGCTTTGAGGCAGGGGAAGGAGCGTACGGCGGCGTCTCAACGATCCCGTTCATCGTGAGAATGGAGGATGTTGTCGTGATTGTCATGTTCACATTCCTGCTGAATCTCCTCGCAGGCATATATCCTGCAAGACGTGCGTCAAAGCTCGACCCGGTTGCGGCGATCAGCGGGGAGTGATCCCCCAAAAGGAGGCTGCAAAGATGTTTGAGATGAATATTGCGATCAGGCACATCAGGTCACGGCAGCGCCAGACCCTCTTCTCAGTAATAGCCGTTGCACTGGCGGTTGCGATAATAACGATCTCCATGTCGATGCTCAGCGGATTTACGAGCTACATCGTGGATGCAACAGTGGAAAACCAGCCACATGTCACAGTCTCGCCAGAAGAGGATGAGGACCACATCTATCTGTATCATGGACTTCTGAACTACATACGGGCGCAGGACCGTGTTATTGCAGCCTCGCCCCGCTATCAGGGGGATTGCGCGCTTCAGTACCAACACAACGTGGAAGGAGCGGTATTATACGGCATAAATCCCGGAGATGAGACCAAAATCCTAAATATGGAGAAAGACATCGTTGCAGGGGATGTCATGTCCATCACAGAACTTGGAAACCGCATAATCATCGGATCAAAACTCGCAGAGAACCTTGAGGTGGAGATCGGTGATGCGGTGACCGCCAAGTTCCCGGGATCAAAGCCGACCGATTTTACGGTGACTGGCATCATCCAAACCGGAACACAGGCTGATGAGACGCTTGCTTATGCGAATCTCGGGCGAGTCCAGGACTTCTATGGCAAAGGAGACATAATCACCGGGATTGGGGTGCGCGTTGGCGATATCTATGCAGCGGACACGCTTGCTGAGAAGATCGATTATGAGACCGGCTACGATGCCGCAAGCTGGATGGAAGGAAACAGGGAGATACTGGACCTCATTGACCAGCAGACCGGGTTTGCTTACATCTTCTACATCATGATCTTTGCAATATCGGGCTTTGGCATCGCAAACATCCTGATCATGGTCGTGATGGACAAGGTGGGCGAGATCGGCATGTTAATGGCGATGGGAACCTCCAGAAGAAGCATACTCATCATATTCCTCTTTGAGGCGTGCATACTCGGAATGATGGGCGTAATCATCGGATCGATGCTCGGATACGTATCGTGTCTCGCACTTGCAGCATACACGATCCCGGTGCCGCCTGAGATGTACTTTGGGCTGGACCACCTGCCATTCCTGATAACCCCTGAAAACTTCATAATAGCCGGCGTCTTCGCAATGGCAATCAACATCATTGCAGGCGCATACCCTGCCCGCAGGGCTTCGAAGATGGACCCGGTGGAGGCGATCCATGATGTCTGAAGAGATGATGGAGAATATAAAGAAGATAATTGAGATACGAGACCTGACAAGGATATATGGCGACGGCACAGAGGTGAAGGCTCTTGACGGCGTGAACCTGGATATTGAGCAAGGAGAGTTCCTTGCAATCATCGGACCATCCGGATCCGGGAAGAGCACGCTCCTAAACCAGATCGGAATCCTTGACACGCCCACGAGCGGAACAATCCTCCTGGATGGGGTCGATATCACGAAAACATCTGAAAAGGAGCGCTCCAGACTGAGAAACCGGAAACTCGGATTCATCTTCCAGTATCACCACCTGCTGCCAGATTTTAACGCAATCGAGAACGTGATGATGCCGCTATTGATAAACGGCGTCAAACGCTCAAAAGCACGGAAGATGGCAAGCAGGATGCTTGAGGAAGTCGGACTGGAGGACAGGGCAGATCACAGACCGAATCAGCTATCAGGCGGGCAGAACCAGCGGGTTGCAATTGCACGGGCTCTTGCGAACAGCCCGGAGATCGTCATCGGGGATGAGCCCACAGGCAACCTCGACTCCAAAAGTAGCGATAATATCTATGAACTACTGCGAAGGCTTAACCATGAGCATAATCAGACATTCATCCTTGTGACGCATGATGCACAGATGGCTGCAAAGACTGACCGGATCATCAGGTTAGTCGACGGGAGGATTGTGGAGGATTCGCGGCGGTAGGTGACTCTCGGACGAGCCAACAGGAAATCCGGATGCACGGACAGGTGATGGGATCATGAGAATCTTCGAGGACATGAACAGGGATGGACGTTCAGGGAGATCAGGGGGCAAGTTTATCTTCTTTATCAGGCGACCTAGCAAGTATCATGTCTCGATATCGCCTCGGCAAAGATCGGGCGGCAGACGCCCGGGCGAAGCGATTCCTCGAAGAGCGGCTTCCTCACATCGGGGCGGAGCGGCTCGGTTGCGCTCATGGCTGCATGGGGCAAGTGCCGATACTCTGATTTTTTTAGCGCTGATTTTCATGATTGGTGCTTTAATTTAACAGGGACGGTTAACTCAGGCGTTGGTGCTCAAACGCAAGACCGGATCGCGTGAGTCGGGTAATCCATTTTCCGGGTACGTACGGCGGTCCAGCCCCACAAAAACATGCCAGCCACGTGGGCACACCCCGACCTCCGTGTACCACATGTTAGTCTCCCGAATCCATGCCACATCGGACTGGAATTACGGAGTATCCTTTGGCTGTTGGTTGAAGATTTGTTTTATTTATGCAGATATATTATTTCAACTGTTTTAAGTAGAACGTTTCCCGCATACATGACGTTGTGAAAGGCAAAATTTGGGTGAGCGCTGGGGTGATGAAAACTCTCCATGTTCGGGTGAGTTCCACATCCCAAAACCTTGCCATTTTT
>DAOUXE010000108.1 GCA_030666765.1 Methanosarcinales archaeon | reverse complement strand
TAAATACGGCAGCGAGCAGCATCAGCACCCCCGCCGATCCAACAAACATTAAATGGTTGGGCTTATAAGTAGATATGCAAGCTATGCAGCTATGAGCAGGATTCGCAGGGTTTGCAAAGGAAGCGAGACTTTGATGAGCAGTGATCTGATCCACGAACTCAAGAGAAAGGCAGTACACCTGACCTCAATCATAATCGTGATAGTGTATCTTGCATTCGGGCAGCAGACGATACTGTTGCTGCTAACGGTATACTTGATTGCGATACTTGAGATCGAGTACTTCAGAATCGAGTGGGGGAAGAAGCTACCCCTTGTTCATAGTCTTTTACGGGAAAAGGAGGTTGATAGACTCAGCGGTCATGTATTCTTTACGATAGGGTGCATCATTGCGATCTCGGTCTTCCCGGAAGAGATCGCGTCGGCTGCAATACTCATGACGACTTTCGGGGATGCGTCGGCTGCAATTTTCGGAAAAGCTTTCGGCAGAACATGGATTCCAGGATTAACGAACAGGGCGGTCGAGGGATGTGCCGCCGAGTTCATAGTGGATGTTGTCATTGGAGCGATCTTTCTGTCAAACTGGCTTGTGGTTCTTGTCATGGCAGGTACTGCAACCGTCGTCGAGACGCTGGCTAACAAGATGGATGATAACCTCTTAATCCCACTCTTTTCAGGGTTTAATGGCAATATCGTCCTTCTGTTACTACCATACTTAAATTTATAATCCGAACCTATACCTCATTTCAAAGTATCCATCCCAAAAACGTCTGCCAGTTCGATACCTTTCTCTCCGATCTCAGATAGACACGATTCAATCGTCGAAATCGGCATATACTTTTCAGACCTTGCACCATTGTCGGATTCGATCTTTACCACAAGTTCGTCCCTTGCTGCTCCGTGTGCGGTACATTCGGCCGCAATTTTACCGTATTTTGCGAATACGACTTTCAGACCATCAAAGATTATGGATTCTTCGATCACGTCCACGCCATCAAACGCCATCGTCTTTAGCACCGAAACCTCACGTTTCTCGGTATCCCTCACACATCGGATAACCTCCTGCATGAGATAGATGACCTCTGCACCATCGATCTCCTTCAGGATCGATTCATCCTTTGTCAGGTTGATCGGCTCCGCGTTCCCGTACATTATCGAGTAATTATTGGTATCGTGCTGCATCTCAATGCGCACCGCCTTTTCGCCCTTCCGGTCTTCAAATTCTGCGATTATATGTTCACCAGTGTATTCAACACAAACCATACGGTGGTTCGAGATATCCCGCATCTTCAACACATCTTCTTTCCGAAATAACCCTGCCCTTTCCGGTATCGGTATGGAGAATATGCCGACCAACTGTTTAACAAGCACTGGCTCCTTAAACTCCAGTTCATAAACAAACGATAGCCCGTCCACCTCCGCTTCAAATTCGCCGCGCAGTACGCTTCCACTCTCCGATGCCAGCGAATACCTCTGACTGGTATCATACACGCCGGATTCGAGAAACGGGGCGAGTGTCTTGCGTATCTCTCCTGAGTTGTAATTGACCTTTCCGGTCAGGTCACTAAACGACGCATCGAAATCCGACTCTATCTTTGCCCTCTGCTCATCCGCACAGGAGGTGCACGCCTCTGAGGTTGCGTCTTTACAGATCTTCATCTCGGAAGTTGCATCATCTGCGATTATCTCGCCGAGTTGCACCCCGACATCACGCTCGAATGCATCGAGCCGGGCAACTTTCCGATCTCTGGCATGGCGTTCGCTTTCGATCTCTTTATTAGCCGTGATGATTCCGTTTTCAAGGGGATACACCGCCACGGTCAACTTTAGCAGATTCGTAAGATCGAGAATAAAATCGCGCTCTACCGGGAGTTCTACAGAATCTTGGTACAGGTACTTCATGGTCGCATCTCTTGACAGTTCAGCATTAATTCTTGGTCTATACCCTATATATCTACTCCTCCACCGGTAAAATCGCGAGATCGTTTATCCGGGCAATCCTCTTACCAGACACTTTTTTCTGTTTTTCAGAATCTACCTTTAATATATCACGAATCTGGCTGCCAACCATTTCCGGATCATCGGTTATACTTATTTCGTGTTTAAACCCTGGTAGCTTGCCGTATAAGTCTTCTATAAGGTTTAATGCCACCTGCCCCCGATAAATCGCTTGTCGAATTTCAAAATTAAGTTGAACTGGTTGTTGAAATCCAATAGTTCCTGAAATTCTACGGAAATCGTGCAATGGTTGGAAATCTATCGGTTTTTCATCCAAATAAAAAACGGCAATGGGTCGTTTATACTGTTTCCCCAATTTACGAAGCTGCTTAATCGTTGGGCGACTTATACCATATTCCCAATCTTCTAATTTCTGTAACTTAACTCCCAATTCATCTGCGGCACCTTCTTTCGTAAAACCAGCGCTTTCTCTCGCCCATATCAACAGATCAGGTTTAACAATTGCCTCAATTCGTTTACTCATTTCACACTACTTTCAATTCGCTACTCTCTTCAATCTTTCCCGGGCAACCTCACCGGCTGATGATCAGCTCTCCCTGCTCTGGTATTCAAGGAACAGTTCCGCAACGACATGCAACTCGATCATCTCGATTTCGGATATCAGTTCGGACTCGTCAAAATCGGATTACCCGACCGCCATGAATTTTTCGTTCAGTTCTTCCACAAAATCGTCAAATCTATCCGGTGATAGCATTATATATCTATCGTCAAGTTCTAAACAGACTACTTTTGTTCCGGTAGTCATCATCATCGCATCTCTTCCATTTGTCAGTTTATACCAACCTTTTTTGTAACTTCTCGTGCCCTTACCAAATTTTTTAGATTTCGGCCGTAAATTCTCATCATATTCCAGATCTACAACATATATCCTCCGAATCTCTTCTTTTTTGACGGTCTCGTGACCATACGGGGGAATGCTCACTATCAATGTATCGTCATCAAGCACCACCTTTGTCTGCGCAGGTGCGATCAAAGACAGATATATAAATATAATAATAACTATCCCTAAAATGCCTGTGCCCATAACTCTATCAGTTCCTTCTGAATAAAACCAGATAACCAACCCGATGATGACCAGACTTGCAATTATTGCAAGGTCGTTTACCAGGACATCCGTAGGGACTGATATGTAAAATTCACTCATTTCTGTTCCGTCACATGAGTTTATATTCCCATAACGTTTACATCCTCTTCAGTAAATAAATACTGCTGAATAGCTTGCATGTTGACTGTGGCATCACTTCTTTTCATAATACTTCCTCTCCCCGATCATCATTCTGGCAATGATAATCGCGAATCCAAGCATCCATATTCCAATCATGAGTAATTGAACGAAGTAACTCAATATCGCAAACATAATTGAGTATATTCCAATAAGAATAAAATTAGAACCTACCCATTTTCCAAGACCTTCCTTATCCATGACTTTGTTTGGATCATATCCTGCAATAAGCCAGACATTCCCCTTGTATATGATCACGCCAAAGGACAGTGTGATGGACGCAATCAAGAGATAGACCACAGATATAAGTGCCATATTTTCCCCCGAAGAACACTAAAACGTTCACAAACTAATAATCAGTCCCCCTTCGCTCTGGTACTCTAGAAACAGCTCCGCAACGACATGCGACTCGATCATCTCGATTCCGGGTATCAGTTCGGACGCCTCCATGCCAATAATGTCAGCAGCAAGCTGGCAGCACTTAAACTCCACACCAAGTTCGATACACTCCTCAACCTTCGCATCATATACAGGTGCGCCGCGGTGCTTTCCCGCCTTCCCAAGCACAACCCCCATCGGCCCCCAGAGTATCACTATGACACCAAGCCCTTTCTTCCGGTAGTATTTTGCAAACCGGAGAGTCTCAAGCGGGCTTGTACTCTCATAGACCATGTTCTTTAAGAGCAGCAGGACCTTTTTAACTTCAGGCATCCATCTCCTTCACCGCTGCCTGTGCCGCCGCAAGTACCGCTATCGGTATCCGAAACGGCGAGCAACTGACGTAATCAAGTCCTGTGCGGTGGCAGAACTCAACCGATGCGGAATTGCCGCCGTGTTCCCCGCATATCCCGATCTTTAAGTCTGGCTTTATGCTGCGCCCCTTTTGAATACCCATCTCGACAAGCTTGCCGACACCGGCCTGGTCGATCGTCACGAACGGATCAGACTCTAAGATTCCCTCCTTCACGTAAAACGGCAGGAATTTTCCGACATCGTCCCTCGAAAACCCAAACGTCATCTGTGTCAGGTCGTTTGTACCAAAACTAAAGAATTCCGCCTCTGTTGCGATCTGATCGGCGGTGACAGCAGGTCTCGGGACCTCGATCATCGTTCCGACCATATACTCGATCTCTGTGCCGGACCCCGCCATCACCCTGTTGGCAGTCTCTACGAGCCGCTCTTTTGTGAATCGAAGTTCGTTTATGTGCCCAACAAGCGGGATCATGATCTCAGGGATGATCCGGTGCCCCTCCCTCCCCGCTGCCAGTTCACAAGCTGCTTCGAAGATCGCCTGCACCTGCATCTCGTATATCTCAGGATACGTGATGCCAAGTCTGCACCCGCGGTGCCCAAGCATAGGATTGACCTCGCGCAGGTTCTGGATGATGCTCTTTAGCTCATCCACCTTCATATCCATGCGCAACGCTGTCTCTATTACATCTTCCTCCGTCTTTGGGAGAAACTCATGCAGAGGCGGATCCAGCAGCCGTATGGTCACCGGAAGATCCTTCATGACCTCAAATATGCCTTTGAAATCCTCTTTCTGCATCGGCATCAGTTTATCAAGCGCAATCCTTCTCGAGGCCCCATCGCATGCAAGGATCATCTGCTGCACGATCGGCAGTCGTTCTTCGCCAAAGAACATGTGCTCTGTCCGGCACAGTCCAATTCCTTCCGCGCCAAAGTTCCTTGCAACCTCGCTGTCGTGTGGGGTATCCGCATTCGTGCGCACCCCAAGTCTCTTTGCGCGGGAAGCCCAGTCCATCAACGTCCCAAAGTCGCCAGTCATCTCCGGCTCTGCGAGATCAGTCTTGCCGAGAATGACGTCACCTTTCGTTCCGTCAAGCGTGATATAGTCCCCCTCGTTGACCACGGTATCGCCAACCGTGAACCGTTTTGCTTCCCCATCTACATCGAGCTCGTTACATCCGACGACACAACACTTGCCCATGCCACGCCCAACGATTGCGGCATGACTCGTCATTCCGCCGCGTGCTGTTAGTATCCCCTGCGAGGCAGCCATCCCGCCGACATCGTCCGGAGATGTCTCAAGCCGCACCAGAATCACCTTTTCACCTTTTTCAGCCAGTTCCATTGCCCTGTGGGATAAGAAGACCACTTTCCCCACTGCCGCACC
>DAOUXE010000241.1 GCA_030666765.1 Methanosarcinales archaeon | reverse complement strand
TTGCAGACCAGACACCTGACTGCACGATCAGGGTTGCAGATAACACAGCGGGATTGGACGTCCCAACCAACTCAACAGACGGTACCCCATCGTGGAGCGTTTGGCGATCTGTAAGCTCTATATGAAACGATGGTGCTACGTCATACCAGACGCTAACCGCGGGTGCGGTTCCGTTTAATCAGGATTCCGGGACGCAGAACAGGATCAAATTCAAGACCTATGATGTTGGAATACCGGCGAGAGTGAAGAGTATACGGTTCGGGTAGATGCAACAGACCAGTCGGCTCCTGCAATCTCATCCTCAACGCATCCGGATGAGGATGAATGGTACTCTGGCAACGATCCGTCATTCACCTGGGCAACTCCATCCGACACTTCCGGAATCGATTGTTACAGCTACACCCTCGGCCAATCAGCCACCACAACGCCGGATATGAGGAAACTCAGGATCATACGCCGGTGTAGCAGACGGCATCTGGTACTTCCATCTCAGAGCAAAGGACGATGCCGGAAACTGGGGCAGTGCTGATCACTACAGGGTGGAGATAAGGGGCGAAGCCAGCACGACCGACGCCGTAATCGCGCTTGCTATCGCATCTGGCAGCCGCGAGTACGACGCACGCTGGGATGCAAACGGCGACGGACGCGTTACATCTCTCGACGCGCTCATGATCATGCAGGCGGCGGGCAGCGAATCGTGAGGCAGACGATTATCTGACGCGTAAGTTCGAGGTGGCGGATGCCCCTGAATTTATTTGGGGGCGAAGTGGGCTGAATTATACAGTTGTCTAAAAATTAAGTTGTTGAGACACTATGTCAACTATTTTTAGTTGACTTTATCGCATTTAAGCCCGAAATGTATTTATACCGATCTCGTAAACGCTATAGTACACTCATAATCCATGATGGTGGTACACAACCACAACCGAGGGACTCATAATGAAAAGAACCGCAATACTAATGGTTGCAATTCTGTTTTGCAGTGCAATCATACTTGGCTGTATCGAAGAGGCGCAGGAACCTGCTACAACGACTGATGGAACCTCCGGGGAACTTACACACCCGGCGACAGAAGGAGTACATTCACTCCTTGTTTATTGCGGTGCAGGGATGAGAAAGCCGATGGACGAGATCGGATCGCGCTTTTTCGAGGAATATGGCATATCAATAAACTATAACTACGCCGGCTCAAATACGCTCCTTTCCCAGATGGAACTCCTACGGAAGGGAGACGTTTACATGCCCGGAGCAACATATTACTTTGATATTGCAAAGGAGAAAGGAATCACCGATTATGAGCAGCGTATCGCATATCATGTGCCGGTAATAGCAGTACCGAGAGGAAATCCTGCGGGAATAACATCTCTCGCCGACCTTGCAAAGCCCGGAGTCACGGTTATACTTGGAGACCCAAAGGCAGCAGCTATCGGAAAACTGGGGGATAAGATACTCGAGAAGAACGGGATCTATGATGCTGTTGCGAACAATACCATCTCCCGCGGCGCAACTGTGAACGAACTCATTGTTTATACGTCCATGAAACAGGCGGACGCATCGATAATCTGGGGGGATCTGGTCGTGGATAGTGAAAAGATGGAGTTCGTGGAGATGCCCCTCGAAAAGAACATTATAAAGGTTATCCCGGTCGGCACGCTGACGTTTTCCGAAAAGAAGGATGCTGCAATGAAGTTTGTGGATTTTGTTGCGTCTTCCGAAGGAAAAGCGATCTTTGAGAGACATGGTTTCACAGCATATCCTGATGAAAAATACGAGGGCAAATAACAATGACCAATATAACACATACCCCAATCGGGACCATACATACACCATTCACGAATCCTGCAGATACACCGATTCAAGGAGTCTTTGCAGACGGGGCGAGAGGGGTGGTAGAGGTATTTCCGGAATACGTTGATGGACTTAGAGACATCGGCGGATTTTCCCATCTGATCCTCATCTATCATTTCCATCTTGCGGAAGGTTATTTATTGATCTCAAAACCATTTATAGGGGACACAGAGAAAGGAATCTTCTCGATAAGGCATCCGAGACGACCGAATCATATCGGAATCTCTATTGTCAGACTTGATAACGTCAGAGATAACATGCTTGGGGTATGTGATGTTGATGTCCTCGATGGGACTCCGCTTCTGGATATCAAGCCTTTTGTATATCAGTTCGATCACAGGGCGGATATACAGAGCGGATGGGTGGATGATCAACACATCGATGAGGTTAAGAACAAGACCCCTCGGAACTTGGGGGAGTCTTAAGTACATGTCAATCAAGGGGTCAACGCTTAAGATCGTCACGATTTCGGTTACATTGCTTTTGGCTATCTTTATCCTGTCGCTGCTCGCAGGTATTGTTACGCATACGAGCCTGCAGAGCTTACTTGCAAGTATCGCGTCCAAAGAGATTAGGTTTGCGATAAAATTGAGTTTGGTCACATCCATAATATCTACATTGATGTGTATCGCGGTCGCGATACCGGCAGCATACGCGCTTGCACGCTACGACTTTTTCGGGAAGACGCTCATCCAGACGATGGTGGATCTTCCGCTTGCATTGCCGCCGATTGTGGCTGGAGTTGGGCTTCTACTCATCTGTGGCACAACATCCTTTGGAGCATGGCTTTCCGGTTTTGGGCTAAAATTCGTATTCACGCCGTACGGAATTATCATCGCACAGTTCACTGTGAATATATCATTTATGCTGCTGATCATGCGTTCAACGTTCGAAGGGATCAGTCCGAGGTATGAATACGTTGCCCAGACGCTTGGCTGCAATCCGATGCAGGCATTCCTGCAGACAACGCTTCCCATGTCAAAGAACGGACTTATAGCTGGTGGAATCATAACATGGTGTAAAGGTATCGGGGAGTTCGGAGCTGCTCTGATGCTTGCCGGAGCAATACGGATGAAGACCGAAACCCTGCCGATATCACTGTACCTGAACATGTCGTGCGGGGATCTTGATCTTGCAATGGCTGCTGCAACCATCATGATCATCATATCAATAGTATCGTTATATATCTTTGAACTTTATGCCAGAAGTGCTCAACTATATTAATGATTCGTTCGCACGATTCTTTCACACGATTCTTTCACAAAAAATCGAGTAAAAACTGCCCTTCGGGCGGGGATCGGTTTTTGAAGTATCAAAATATATCGCAAGGGGCACAATATCCG
>DAOUXE010000281.1 GCA_030666765.1 Methanosarcinales archaeon | reverse complement strand
TCAACGCTTACCGCCGCGAGTGCGTACGATCCGCGAACCATAGATAGTGCGTTTCGCACTGCTGATTCGAGATCGCCGTCAGAATATTCCTCTATCAGATGCGGAAGTATCTCTGTGTCGGTATCTGATTTGAATTCGTGACCCGATTCGATCAATTTGTCTTTTAGCTCTGTATAGTTCTCGATGATCCCATTGTGGACGAGAGCAATCCTACCAGTACCATCGGAGTGTGGATGCGCATTCATGGTCGATGGCTTTCCATGCGTTGCCCACCGCGTATGCCCGATTCCGATGTGCCCACCAATATCAGGCGTGATCGATATCAGGTCATCGACGCTTCCTTCGGTCTTGGATGTCCGGATCTTATCACTTTCATCACCCATGACCGCGATTCCTGCAGAGTCATATCCACGGTACTCCAATTTCTTCAAGAGATCGAAGAGAACTGGCATGGCTTCGGATGTTCCGATATAACCAACGATGCCACACATATCACATCACCAGCGCATGGGGCGGTATCTGCTTCCTGATAACCGCACCGGTTTCGATCCTGCACTCCGGTCCAACGAGCGTGCCAGCCACCGTCGAGACGTTGCATCCGACCCTATTACCATCTCCGAGTACGGTGCCGAGTTCGCCTGCATAGCGTAACATTCCTTCCAGTTCGATCATCAGGTTCTTTGCGCTCTCTGTGATGAAATGGCTCTCGATGAGGTTGTTCTCCCCTATAATGGAATTTTTTATGGTGCTTCCCGAGCCGATGTAGGTGTTATCAAGGATCACACAGTTCCTGATGTACGTGAACGGCTCGATCGTGACATTGTCTCCGATGGATGTCGACGGTGCGATGACCACGTTGGGTCCGATCTCGCAGTCCCTTCCGATGATCACAGGACCTTTGATGTATGAACCTGCCCCTATAATCGAATCGCTACCAACGATCACGCGACCTTTGACCAAACCAGCCACCTCCGCGGTTTCGTGCACCGATTCATGGATGTCCTCAAGAACCCTTGCGTTAACACCGAGCAGGTTCCATGAATGTATCACATCCATCCATGTGTGGTCTGTTCTGTACGCACGTACTCTGTATCCTGCAGCGACCATCCGCTGTATCGAATCGGTGATCCCGAACTCACCGAGATCGGACTTAAGTGTTTCCTCGATCGCGTCAAAGATATCCTGATTAAATATATAGATGCCTGTATTGACATTGCAGACACCTTTCAGTGCCAGACCCTCGGTGATCTTTCGAACATTTCCGTCCCTCTCTTCGACGAGCGCATATCCTGCGGCATCCGCTCTTGCCGCGGTCAGAATCGATACGCCTCTCGTGTGTTTCTCTGTGAGATCTGCAATCGTCTCTTCGCTCACGAGATTGTCGCCATTCAGTACAAGAAATTCACCCTCCACGAGACCTTTTACCTGCTTTATCGCGTATGCAGTACCGAGTTGCTGTTTTTGCTCTGCATATTCAATATTTACATCAAAATCCTTCCCGTTCCCGAAATGATTCATGATGCGCTCTTTTGCATACCCGACAACCATTATAATATCATTGATACCGCTGTCATGTAGCGCTTGCACCACATACTCAACCGTTGGCTTGTTTGCGACCGGAAGCAGCACCTTCGATCTCGTAAGTGTCAGTGGTCTGCACCGTACTCCTTCACCCGCAGCAAGAATAACCGCTTTCATCAGTGGGTATCTATTGGTCTCTGCTTTAAATATGTCGCACCCCTCATATTGCAAGCATTCGCTTATCTGAAGCATGTCATCGATGAACATCCCTCTTCCGGTACGCATCCCATGCCTCAAAGAGAAGCCACAATGCAAGCACGAAGATCGCGACACCTATTCCGGTCAACAACAACATATCCGCCCCTCCTGTGGCGGTATAACCGGTGTAATATGTTCGGATGTTTAGCACCATGGCAACCATCGCGGTAACCATCATGAAGATCATCGGGATCAGTGTATAGATGACCGGCTTCTTCGTCTGCATGAGGTACATGGTGATCACGAGCAGAGCGAGTGCTGCGAGCAGTTGGTTGGTCGTTCCGAAGACGGGCCAGAGAATCAGTCCGCCTTTGCCTGCATCCCTTGCAAGCGCAAGCGCAAGTGCGGTGAGTACCGCGGCCGCACCCCCAATGTATCGATTCCTGATGATGTTTATGTTATAGTTGCTGCCGATCTCCCCGATCACGTACCGTTGCAATCTTGTTGCGGTGTCGATAGTGGTCATCGCAAAACTGACAACGACAACGCCAATGATCGCAATAGCGAATTCAGGCGGTATCCCACAGGCTGCAACAAAACTCCCGGCACCATCCACAAAGGCAGAGAGTTTCGGCAGAAGTCCTGCTGCCGCGCCCCAACTAGCATAATGCTCGTTCCAGAGCGATACGGTAGTAAATCCTGCTGTGCATGCAATGATAGCAATGGTAGCTAATGCGCCTTCTGCAAGCATGCCACCATAACCGATCATTTTTGCGTGAGCCTCATTGTCCAGTTGCTTAACAGTGGTTCCCGATGACACGAGGCTGTGGAATCC
>DAOUXE010000185.1 GCA_030666765.1 Methanosarcinales archaeon | reverse complement strand
TTTTTCGGTGTGTTGGGTCATGTTTTATTCCTTTGATTATTCCTTTGATTTAACCGCGGAGGACGCAGAGGTACGCAGAGACTGTTTCATACCTTCAACGTCCCGCCTCCTCAGTGAAGTTGTTCACCATCCGTTTGTTTAGCCAGTGGACTTGTAAAGATTGGTTACGGTCTTTCCGGAAAAGAATCAAATAGGGAAAAGGAGAAAAAAGAGGGGAGAAAAGTAGGATTGGAAGTGGTGGGTGCATTAGGAATATTTGACCCAAAAAGTGGATTGGCAATGGTTGCTTCATCGGTGTCCTCTGTCACTGCGGCTAAAAAATGGGCGATGAGGTGGATAAAGAAAATCTAAAAGGCGCAATGAAATGGGATCTATGGAATCCATGGGCGAAATATTATGAGATTCATTCAACCCATCCTCTGATTGCCAATAGGCTGAATTACCTGAGCAAACAGTCGGAATTTATGGGCAAGGATCCCTATATCCGGTTCGATAAGAGAAAACCCGAATCTTACCGGGACGAATTTTTTGTTGATATACTCATTCGATTTCTGCCAGTACTTACGTTTATTGGATTCTTGATCGCATCCATATATACTGAGAATTACTCTTTGGCAAATGCCGGAATTCTTGTTACTGGGATTACATATATTGTAAAGGTAAAATAAATCAGATATTCTCTTTTTTTCCCTGATATGTCAGTATCAAGTCTCTTGAAAAAGGTGAAAGTATCAGATGTAAGACCTGTTCCCTGTAAAATAAAAGGAACAATCATTGGTCGAGGAATTCTAGGACTTATCTGGTCAGAAGATTTTGTTATGCAGGATGAGACTGGAATCATATTTCTTGATTACCGACAGCCAATACTGTTATGGGACTTTTTCTCCGGGTTATTGAGGCGGGCAAGGTACGATAACCAAGAAGCAGAAGTTATTGGCTTGTATAGAAGAGCGCCAGTTCCATATACTGAACTAAGAAGCATAAAAGTAGGAGGAGACGCGGAAAGAAAGTGCTATGCATATATTATAAAATATGTTGTAGCTGAAATTTCAATAATCGCTGGTCTACATTTGATGTCAGGGAAATCGGACACGTTGTATCAGTTTATCCGAAATGCAATCTGATATATCCGGATTGAAGGCTTTTTAATTCTTTGATTCGAGCTGAAAAGATGCCAAAACCGAGCCATAGATGAGACAAATATCCACAAGAGCGAAACCGAGAGAATGAATTTGAGCGTTAAGTCGCTGCCTGCAAGTCTGGGTGAGGTGATTGCCGTGACCGAGAAGAGCGGTCTTGCGGTGGGTACTCGGAGATCACACCTTCGAGCGGTTTATCTCGAATAAACGACTTTTCAGATCGATAGTGCGCCATTATGGCAGTTGTGGTTGCGTAAGGCAATCCGACGTTCCCAGAAAATAAAAAAAGACTCCATTTCCTGCCACATAAGCTGCTTTCTTGTGTAATTCTGTATACACTCTCAAACGGAAGATACTGAAGGTACTTAGCCAAAAAATCGAAACGAATGTCCTGTAAGTGGGCACCACATTTTTCGCGGAATTGCAGCCGAAGAGCGCGAAGAGTTTGTAAAAACTCTCCGCAGACTCTTAAGGACAAATCCGACTCACCGCGCTGACTTTGCGACTCGCTCGAGGCTCTGCTTCTGATTGATCGAATAACTCCTCACATCATACGATGCAGCAGCCATGATCTCATCAGCGAGGCTCGTTATCATAGATCGCTTGCTCTTGAATGCGGAACGGCGCGCTCCTTCGGCGATGAACCGCAGAGCAATATCCACCCTGCGCTGGGGCGATGTATCAACTGCCTTTGGAACAGCGATCCCACCGTATTTAAGACGAACAACCTCCTCTCGGGGCCCGGCATTAGCGATGGCATCGACGAGAGCCTGTACCGGGTTCTTCCCGGTCTTCTCATGGATGACATCGAATGCGGATACGACGATGCTGTAAGCACGCTGTTTTTTACCTGTGTTCGTCGCTTTCTGCATGATCCTGTTGATCAGCCGTTCAACGATCGGTACACTGGACTTGTTGAACTGCTGGCTGCTGTGTTTGCCGCCGGTATGAAGCACAATTCTCGGACTGAGATCTACGTATCTTCTGGTGCCCATGTCTTTAGTTTCGACCTCTGCTAGATCCCATTTACCAAATAACTTATCCATCTGATCACCTGATTGGTTTCTCTCTACGTCCGATCACCATCTCGCGAAGCGCCACGTCGTTTACAGCGGTCACCTTGAACCGGACGCCAGGCAGGTCACCCATGGAACCTGACATCATTCCGCCGATACGTTCGACCGTCACCTCGTCGTGCTCATCGATAAAATTGATCGCACCGTCTCCTGGGCAGAATGCAGTAACCTGCTTTCCATTCTTGATTAGCTGTATCCTGACGCACTTCCTTATCGCGGAATTTGGCTGCTTTGCCTCAACCCCAACCTTCTGGAGAACGATTCCTCGCCCCTGTGGAGCACCGCTGAGCGGATCTGCTTTGATATTCAGGTGGAGGGCGCGGCTGCTGTAGTTACGATCACTCCATCTGGCTTTCTTTCGGTCTCTTTGTAGTTTGCGAGCTGCATATTTTCCTTTGCCCATGTTATTCCTCCTCTCTTAATCTCGAACTTAAACCTTATTTGATGATCACGTCGTCGATGTTATGATGTCGCTGCGCGAGCATCCGCATCTTTTCGATGTTTCTACCATCCCTACCGATCGCAAGCCCCTTCTCGTTTGGAGGGACGTCCACATACACGATCCGCCTTCCACCGCGCACTATCCGTTCGACCCCGACCACCTTCGCTGGCTGCGCCGCGTTCTTTATAAACGTTTCGAGGTCGTCGGTATACTCCACAATTTCAACTGGCTTGCCGATGGATTTCTTGACTCTGTTGATGTGTTCGCCATTTCTGCCGATCGCAAGCCCCATGTCGCCGGTTCTGACCACATACAGCACCCGATCGCCTTCATCGATGCAGTCTCGTGCCGTGGCTCCTGTGAGACTCTCGAAGAGTGCGATGTACCTGACACCTTCCGTGGTAAGTCTGATCTCACCCACGCTTATCACTCGATCCCGGCTGGTGCCTCTACCGATTCTGATATCTTCAACGTTTCCAACGTCTCGGAAATTTCAGAAGTTTCCGGTGTCTCTTCGGGTTCGAATATCGCCATGATCCCTGAATCCCCCGGATCGAGGATGGTCAGCGCAGCAACGTTAAACGGCTTCCCGCACGCAATGCCGAGGTCGATACCCATTCCAGGGTATTCGATTACTGATGCGTTAGAGTCCAGTATCTCTGCCCTCATACGTGCAGGGCAGTTTGCAGCAAGCACAACCGTTATACCTCTATTATTTTTTACGGCATCCCTGCTTACGTTTGATCCGATGAGAACCTTGCCGGATCTGATTGTTTTTCCCAGTGCTTTATTTAGATCGATGTCCATTCATTTCAACTCTTTTTTTTGAACTGTGGTTTTATTAAAAAGACTGGTGTGTCACTCTACTTATGCGTTTGGTGTGCATCCACCGCCGCCGCAACGATTCTGACAACTCCGTACTGATCCCAGTTTCCTGAGTTGATCACGAGGTCATACACCCCGAGATCATTGACATCTATGCCGTAATATTCCTTATACCGCGCGGCTTCGCATAACTCCCTATCCCGGATCTCTGTAGCTGTGTCAGACAGGAGTACCCTCTCGCGATGTGAAACCCGCGCTGCCCGAACGTCCTGTGGTGCTGTCACGAATACAGCGAGATCGGGGTCTGCCATCCATGCCGAGAGCCTGCCCTCAAGAATCACATCCGCAGCCTCGTTTCTTGCATCCGAGGCGATCTTCTTCTGTAACCGATCGAGCTCCATATCAATCTCCTTATTATTCATGGCGGATGTT
>DAOUXE010000040.1 GCA_030666765.1 Methanosarcinales archaeon | reverse complement strand
TTAAAAGAGACGCAGCTTTCCAAGCGATTTTACAGGATCGATCCGATAACCGAAGAGGAGGCGGAAGAGATTGCAAAAGAGGTGGAGGCGCGCATCAAAAAGATCGGCCTGAAAAGCCTATCAGGTCCGCTCGTGCGCGAACTCGTCAACGTAACCCTCCTTGAGCGCGGGCACCCCGAATGGCGAAACATCGCAACAAGGGTGGGGACTCCAGTGTATGACGCGCACCAGATCGATGTGGGCGAAGGGTTCGAGGCAAACGAAAATGCAAATCTTCAGGAGAATGCGGAAACTTCGCATAAGAAGAAGGCAGACAAGATCTCAAAAGAGCAGTATCTGCTATTACTGCCACCGAAACTTTCTGATTTGCATCTGAGCGGAGATATCCACATCCACGATCTCGAGTATCTCGGAACGCGCAGTTTTTGCATGGACTGGGACCTCAGGTACTTCTTCTATTATGGGCTGATGCCGGATGGGAGCGGCACGAAGTCGAGTGTCGCAGGCCCTGCAAAGAAGGCAGAGGTTGCGATTCTCCACGCAGTAAAGGCTCTCGGGAGCGCGCAGACGAATTTCGCAGGTGGCCAGGGGTTTTATAACTTTTTGACGTTTCTTGCACCATATCTCGAGGGGATGTCCTACGAGGAGATCGAACAACTGATGCAGATGTTCGTCTACGAGATGAGCGTCGCCCACGACGAGATTGTACCTCTGATGAAAGATGACGGACAAGGGGGTTTCACGTTCAAGAAGATCGGAGAGTTCGTGGATGAGGTTCTGGATCGATCTGATGCGATCGATGGTCCGGATGTGCCGGATGGCTGGGATGTCGCCCGCGTCGATGGCTGGAAGACATTCGCCTTTGATAGAGGTTCGAAGGAGGCGATGACCCCGCAGATAACGATGGTTGCTCGCCACCGGGCGCCGAGGACGCTCTATGAGATAAAGACTGAATCACATCGTAGTGTGAAAGTGACAGAAAGCCACAGCGTATTTACGATGGACGATTGTGGCGAAATAATCCCTGTAAAAGTTTCCGAATTGGAGGAAGGGGATTATGTAGCCATCCCTCGGATTTTGAACTTTAAAGATGTTTGTTATGACGAAGAACTTGATCTAATACCTATGCTGGAAGAGAACGCTTCTTTAGATGGATTAAGAGTATGCGAAGTGAGAAATTTCCTTGAATCCTTGAGAAACGATCTGGGCGATTTTGGGAAAGTGGGGAAGCTAATAAAGCGTGGTTACAAAGACGTATCACGGTGGTATGACCGGGATTCGATGCCACTGAGCGTTTTTATAGAACTCATCGATTCCACCTCCACAGCAGACCGTGAAAATGATTTAAAAGACATCCTGAAGGAGTTTGGGGTGAGGATAAAGGTGGAGCAGAGCAATATGAGTTTTTCCCCGACGATTCTCATGTCAGACGATCTTTTGAGGTTGCTTGGCTATTATGTTTCGGAGGGGTGGGCATCCGATGATGGTGTACACATCGCCGCTTTTGATCAAGAGATAATAAAAGATGTCATAGCGTGTGTAAAGCGCGTTTTTGGAGCAGAAGTTACGCCACACGGCAACGAAGGGAAGATAATCTTCGGAGGGCGCTTTGCATCGATTTTGTTCTCCTCACTTCTCGGTTGCGGAAAAGATTCACATAGTAAAAGAATCCCAACAATTATATTCACGCTCCCTGAGGGTAAAATCTCGCAGTTCCTGAGCGCGTATTGGAGCGGTGACGGGCACATCCCGGGAGTAAAACCGAAGAACGGTGAGTTGAAGAACAGAGGAGGGAGAATAGCAGCGTACACAGTCTCAGAGCTACTTGCGAGCGATCTGCTTTATCTCTTCCTACGACTCGGAATAACAGCAAAGTGTGAGTTTGTAAGTGGGGAAGAGAGGGGTGAAGGTGCTTTCAAGGCTTCAGAGATTTACAAGGTATGTGTTTCTACTGCAGCCCCTGTTTTAAAGAGGTTTGCAGAGATTGTTACGCCAGTGCATCAGGAAAAGGCTAAAAGGCTGCAAGAGATGCTAAAAGCTTGTAATGGCTCCGCTGGCACAGATAGAAAGGACATACTCCCAAACTCTCACCTCATACTCTCTGAAATAGAGAACTCTCTGGGGACGGTTAATCTTGGTAGCACAACGCCAAAATACCACAAAAACGTCACAAGAGAAACGTTAAGCGAATTACTCGAAGAATATCGGGAAAGAATTGATAAAAACACACCAGATGAAATTGTGCAGAAGATCAAGAACCTTGAAAAATTTGTTTACGGATCTGCAAGGCTTGACAGAATCGTAAGCATGAAAGAAGTGGAATACACAGAACCGTACGTTTATGATTTCGTGGTCAGACCTGATGGCAGGGCGGTGGAGAATTTTGTTGGCGGATTTGGCGGAATTTACCTCCATAATACCCAGATGATGGTCGCACGCGGAGGACAGCTCGTTTTTTCGTCGGTCCAGCTGGCTCCGGGCGTTCCAAAGCTCTGGATGGACAAACCCGTCGTATACCGTGGAAGAATCCACAACGGCGATCCGGATCAGGCGCCGCTTCGGACATACAGCGAGTTTGAGCGCGAGGTGCGGATATCGTTTAAGGCGTTGATGAAGGTCATGCTCGGAGGTGATTACTGGGGCAAGCCATTTAATTTTCCTAAACCAGAGATCTCAATAGAGCCCTATTTCATAGAGGAGGACGAGGGGTTTAATGCAAAACACCCCGATCTTCCGACTTATTCCGAACTGTATGATCTCACCTTCGAACTGTCAGCAAAGTTCGGAACTCCTTACTTTGATAACCAGATACCAGCGTATCGTGGCGCTGGAGAGGGGATAAGCTGCTATCAGTGTTGTGCTTATAATTTCTCCTCAAATGCAGACACCGATTCCGATTTTGATGATAAACTTATCTTTAAGGACGGGAAGCATTTCTCGATGGGGGCGTGGCAGGTCATCTCAGTAAACTGCCCGAGAGCCGCATACCGTGCGAACCACGACGATGAAGCACTGTTTAACGAGTTGAAGCGGATGATGGACATCGCGGTACAGATCCACAAGATCAAGAGGGAATGGATGAATCAGATCGTAGATGCGCAGCGGATGCCGTTTGCTACACAGCGCCCGCTGGATCCGATTACCAAAGAGAAAGGATCTCAGGCGGTCGATCTGGAAGGTCTCGTGTACGAGATCGGTGTAGTCGGCATCAACGAGATGGTAGAGCACCATACCGGGCACCAGTTGCACGAATCAAAGGATGCGTGGAAGCTTGCGATCCGGGCGATGACCGAGATGGAGTTCTACTCAAAGGAGTTAAGCGAAGAACATGGCATGACGATCGCGCTTGCAAGAACGCCTGCTGAGACGACTGTTGGACGGTTTGCCGTGGCTGACATACTCGATCCCAGGTACTCGGAATGCGCAAAAAAAGTGGTCAAAGGCGACATTACCCGGGCGCTTGCAAGCATCCACAAGACAAGGGATCTTCCGATATACTATACAAACGGCACGCACGTTCCACCGGGAGCTGGTATCTCACTTGCAGAGCGTATAGGGCTTGAGCACGTCTTCTTCCCGATCGTGGACGGTGGCAATATCATGCATATATTCCTTGGTGAGAGCACACCCGACCCCAAAGGGCTTCGCGACTTCGCGATGCGGATTGCGAAGAATACGCAGACCGGCTACTTCGCATTCACAAGGGACATGACTATATGCACGGACTGTTCCCATCTCGCGCCCGGGTTAAAGGACGAGTGTCCGAACTGCGGGTCGACGAACGTGGAGCAGTTGTCACGGGTTACAGGGTATCTTCAGGCGGTATCCGGATGGAACGCCGCAAAGAAGCAGGAACTTGAGGACCGGAAGCGGTACGGCGAATCGGATATGGTGTGATGTTTTTAATATAATTATTCACATCTATCTTGATGAGAGTGGCGACCTTGGTTTCAGCGAAAGGTCTTCAAAATATTTAGTAATAGCCGTGATCGTCACAACCAAACCATACGAGATTGAGAGATGTGTTAAGAATACTAGAAATAGAAAATTAAAAAAGGCAATGAGAACAATTCCGGAAATAAAGTTTTATCGAACGAATATAGAAATTAGGATGTATCTTCTCAAATGTTTATCAAAAACAGATGCGGAAATCGCGTATATTGTTCTTGAGAAGGCGCAGGTGTATGATAATTTACGCCATCACAAAGATAGGTTGTATAATTATGTGATTGGTTTTTTATTAAGGAGGTATTTCTTCCGACTCAAGGATGAGCAGATAACTTTGATTGTGGATAAACACCATCAAAATCGGCAGATAATAGAGAATTTTAATAAATATATTCCGTATAAAACAGATTCAGCCAACAAGAACATAGACCTGCAAATAGCGCATGCGGATTCTCAGAGGGATAAATGTTTGCAGGCAACAGATTTCGTTGCTGGTGCGATATTTCAAAAATACGAACATGGCGATGATACCTACTACCATCAAATTGAGGAGATGATTGTCAGGAGGGAGAAGATGTTTAAATGAGTGGCGATCCCTGCCTACTCGAAATCTGCACCATACGGCACAAGACATAATAATGCCATTTCAGCAGGACTTACTCGCCAGACACCCGTTGTACCTGATAGTATATATACTTTACACCATCACAGGTTAAGCTTTTTTAAACCGCTGAAACCGTAGTGTGATAAAGATCTGCGTCCTTGTCTGAGAGTGTATCTGTTGCTATGCCAATACAAAAGCGCAGTTTATGCAGGTCGAGATATCTTTTTTGGGGCGTGAAATGCACACATACCCGCGGCATACATATAAGGCGCGGCGTGGCACAAAGGCGACGACAGACCGCTTTCGCTGATAGCTATACGACTCTGCAGGGGATGTTCCTTATCAGGTTCCCTCTGGTTGTGGTTTCCTGTTCGGTGCATGGTTCTAAAACTTACTCGAATTACCATTTCACCGTTCTCCACAAAAAACTTAATAGTACAACACCGGAATCAATATTCAAGAGGTACATAACAACATGGCAAAAATATTAGGAATTGATCTTGGAACCACAAACTCATGCATGGCGACGATAGAAGCCGGCGAAGCGACGATCATACCGAACGCAGAGGGCGGAAGAACAACGCCATCGGTGGTGGGCTTCTCAAAGACCGGGGAACGTCTGGTAGGGCAGATCGCAAAGAGGCAGGCAATCTTGAACCCGGAACGGACGATCTCCTCAATCAAACGGCATGTCGGTGAGAAGGGTTACACCGTAAACATCGACGGAAAGGACTATAAGCCACAGGAGATCTCTGCAATGATCCTTCAGAAGATGAAGAGTGATGCAGAGGCGTATCTCGGGGAGACGATTACGGAAGCAGTGATCACAGTGCCCGCATACTTTGACGACTCCCAGCGGCAGGCGACAAAAGATGCCGGAGCGATAGCAGGGTTCGATGTGAAGAGGACCATCAACTAGCCGACCGCGGCTGCGTTTGCTTATGGGATCGACAAGACCGAGGGCGAGCAGACCGTGATGGTGTACGATCTCGGGGGCGGCACATTCGATGTCTCAATCCTGGAACTGGATCCAAGCATCGGTACGTTCGAGGTTAAATCGACATCCGGAGACACGCATCTTGGCGGGGACGACTTCGATCAGGATATTGTGGACCATATCGTGGCTGAATTCAAGAAACAAGAAGGACTCGATCTCTCCAAGGATAAGTCAGTTATGCAGCGGCTCACCGATGCTGCCGAGAAGGCGAAGGTCGAACTGTCCACCGTGGTCACAACCGACATCAACCTGCCGTTTATCACGGTCGGTCCGGACGGGCAGCCAAAGCATCTGGAGATGACACTCACACGTGCAAAGTTCGATGAACTGACCGCGGATCTCGTGAACCGGACAGTAAGACCAATGGAAGACGCAATCAAGAGCGCGGGGCTCTCGAAAGAGAAGATCGACCGCGTGCTCCTTGTCGGAGGCGCAACCCGGACACCGGCAGTCATTGCTGCGGTCGAGCGGATCACAGGAAAGAAGCCGTACAAGAACATCAATCCGGATGAGGCAGTCGCAACAGGTGCTGCAATCCAGGGCGGAGTGCTTTCAGGTGATGTGAAGAAAGATGTGCTGCTGCTGGACGTGACACCGCTTACACTCGGCATCGAGACGCTTGGCGGGGTTGCAACGCCCTTGATCGAGCGGAACACTACGATACCGACAAAGAAGAGCCAGATATTCTCAACAGCATCTGACAATCAGCCCTCGGTCGAGATTCATGTCCTGCAAGGAGAGCGCGGCGTCGCATCGGCAAACGAGACGATGGGGCGATTCATGCTCGACGGCATCCCTCCTGCGTCCAGAGGAATCCCACAGATCGATGTGACGTTCGATATCGATGCAAACGGCATCCTTAATGTAACTGCGAAGGATCTTGGCACTGGAAAGGAGCAGTCGATCACGATTAAGAAGCCGGGAGGACTATCTGATGAAGAGATCAAGCGGATGGTCAGGGACGCAGAGGATCACGCTGAAGAGGACAAGAACGTGAAAGAGGCGGTCGAAGCGAAGAATACTGCTGAAGCTCTCGTAACCTCGGCAGAGAAGACCCTCGAAGAGGCAGGCGATCTTGTAACCGCTGAACAGCGAGAAACGGTCGAGAAGGGCATAGAGGAGCTTAAAACTGCGATCGAGGGTGAGGATACCGAAGAGATGAAAAAGAAGACCGAGGAACTGACAGAAGCTATCTACCCGGTCGCAGCCGCAATGTACCAGAAAGCCGCGGAGGCTGCACAGGCGGCTCCCGAAGGCGGAACAGGAGCAGGATCCGCAGAAGCAGGCGAGGAAGACGTGGTTGACGCAGATTACGAAGCAGTGGATAAGGATAAATGAGATTCCCGCAAAACATCAGTTTCTCATCCATATCTGTCATCGATGACCCGTTTAAATGGGCTTGCAACCTCGAAGAGATTGGCTTTGGCGGCTGGGAGGTTGTGTATGAGGGAACGCAGGCTCTCGATAGCCAGAACCTTGCACGGATGCGGGAAGTCTGTGAGACGACAGGCCTTGCGATAACGATCCATCTGCCGTTTTCAGACCTGAACCTTGCCAGCCTCAACTATCCGATTTGGGATGAGGTACTTCGCCAGTTAACGTCATGCATCCGGGTTGCTTCGGAGTTTTCAGACCTGATGGTCGTGCATCCGGGCTATCTCTCGCCGCTTGGGATGCAGATGCCGGATCTGGCGTGGCAGCAGAACGTCGCAGGGTTGCAGCAACTCTGCGACTTTGCTGGTGACCTAGGTGTCAGACTCGCTGTCGAGAACATGCCGAGGATGGATTTGATCTTCGGAAAGGGGTCAGACGAGATGGCTGGCATGATCGAACTCGTGGACCGGAAGAATCTCGGTATGACGCTTGATGTCGGACATGCGCACACGAACGGTGTGTTGTCCGAGTTTCTCGGGATGAAAGAGATCGTGCATGTCCATATTCATGATAACAAGGGCCGGAGGGATGAGCATCTGCCGATCGGAGAGGGAACAATCGCGTGGGCGGATGTGATGGGTGAACTGTACAAACATCATAGCGGGTGCAGGTTTGTGATCGAGGCGCGCAATCTTGAGGAGGGGGAGGCGAGTCTCGCATATCTGCGGGAGATTATGTGATGGTGTGCGACTACTGTCAGGACCCGTTGATCGATCTTCTGGAACGTCCTGCCCGAGTGAATCCTGCAAAAATAGCGGCGATACGGTTAAGTAAACTCGAGGAAGAACTGTGGGTGGGGTGAAAGATCGTGAGACGACCAGATGGAGGGGACGCATGGGATGTGCTCAGCAAGTATGCTGGAACGGTTGAGGGACCTGAAGACTGGTCAGAAGAGCATGACCATTATTTATACGGTGTTTCTAAGCGGGAGAAAGAACGCATAATGTGAATCGCGAGACTACGCGGCTGAAAACTATCCTTTCAGTGGCTTCATCTCTCCGAATTGCGTGAAGTTGTGGTTTTTGAATAGGAGATTATTTAATGCAACGTAACTATTTTGCACATCTTGGGAATATTTGAATGGAAATATAAACTCCCCGTCTTGATATATACG
>DAOUXE010000256.1 GCA_030666765.1 Methanosarcinales archaeon | reverse complement strand
GAATTACTAGAGCATGTACTTTTGCTACTTTATTGTTCGGTGGACACTTAATCGTGTGGAATTGTCGAGTATCCTCTAAACCCTGCGACGCGACATATCCTGTGAAAACCGGTACCGCACCATCGCGCACACCACAGCAATCCCGTCCCGGACCGGATTGAATTTCGAGTTCCCTTCTCGTACCGAATATGCAATTGGGATCTTTCTGATCCGCAGACCCATCCGCACAGACTTTGCCGTGATCTCGGTCTCGATCCCGAAGCCGTCAGACTCAAGTTTCATCTGTGAGATCGCATCCTTTGCAATGCCGCGGAATCCTGAGAGATTGTCGAGTCTCACACCGTACAACATGAGAAACGCGGTCCTTGACATCCAGTCACCGATCCTAAGCAGGAGCGGAAGCGAACCTGCAACAAATTCCGTGCGCTCGCCGATCACAAGATCACAATCTTTTAGCGCATCGATAAATTCGGGAATGCGGTCGACCGGGTATGTATCATCGACATCCACGAAGACGACATCATCGTCCACATACTCAAAAGCAACCCGAAGTGCGTCCCCTTTCCCTTTCCCGTTGTCGGATATGACTGTGGCGCCCATCTGCCTTGCGATATCAGCGGTTCCGTCGGTCGAGTGCCCGTCGACCACAACGATTTGGTCGGAGCAGACGTTTCGTATGCGGTCGATGGTCCCTCCGATGGATTCACTCTCGTTCTTTGTTGGGAGTATGATTGCGGTCATGGTGGTATGGATATCTGGTCTGTTTTCCGCAGGCAAGACATGTCACGACCACACAGGTGCCGTTTAGTCTCACCCGGCATGTTCTGCCCGGAACAAGGTACTTCCCGCAGTGTTTGCACATCCTGCGCTTCAGGTGCGCTGGGATGCGTACACGATGTCGCATCCCGATCCGCCTTGCTATATGTACGTAACGGTCAGCCATAAGCGGACGCGCTTCTGATATCGATTCGGCGAGTTCGAAGAGCCGATTTATCTGCTGCGCGGCAATGTTCTTGATCCATCTCTTCCGGTGTTTTCGCGTCATTATAGTTTGCTGTAAAGTATCTGTTTGGATCTACTTATTATCGCTTAAGCATAGGTAACTACCCGGGTACTTAAAACCACTACCAGGGGCTTCACTATGCCAAAGCTACCTGGGACATGGCGCATACTGCAACCAAACACAGAATATAACTGCAGAATACAGGGAGAGGGAATAAATGGTTAAGTGCTTGTAGCGCTCCTCTGTACCATCTGCGGTTATTTTTCTCGCCAAAAATTCCGGATCACCGGATAAACTCGTATATTGAGGTCTGTCTCGTAATGCATGGTTCTCGCAGGCAGTGGGATCGATAGACCGATCCCGACGATCCATTATCCGCTATCCGTAGATTCGATAACCTTATTCCGATCAGCCGTATCTTTACCTCTCCGATAAACTCACTTATCAGGTTCTTTGAGATGTTTCTGACCAGTTCCGGATCGGAACTTGTGAATCCGATGCTCTTTGATCGTGTATGCGTATCAAAATCCTCGAACCTGACCTTCACAGACACGGTCCGGAATAGGTATCCGGTCTTTGATAGGGCGCGATGCGTCTCATCGGCGAGCGCATCGATCGAATCGTAGATAATCCCGGGATCGGATGTATCCTCCTCGAATGTCAGCTCTCTACCTATTGATTTGACTGTGCAGTCTTCTTTCACCTCGCTTCTATCGATGCCACGTGCAAGATCCTGCATCCGGTACCCCCACTTTCCAAACCTCAAAACAAGTTTTCGGGCATCGTACTCCCTTAGATCGCGTATCGTCTCGATTTTCATGCTCTTAAGTGCTTGTCCAGTCTTTTTCCCTATGCCCGGGATCTTTGTTACAGGCATCAGGTCAAGAAACTCGCACACCTCGCCAGGCGCGACAATGGTCAAACCATCAGGCTTCCGGACATCGGATGCAATCTTCGCTACAAGTTTATTCGGACCTATCCCGATGGAACATGTCAGTTTTTCCTTCGTGAGTATCTCTTTTTTGATATTCAGCGCCGTTTCGATAGCATCTTCCGGATCATCCGTTTTTACTCCGATAAATGCCTCATCGATGCTGACTCTCTGGAACGCATCTGCGTAGCTCGCAAGGATCTTCATGATCCGTCCGGAGACCGCCTGATACAGAGCCATGTCAACCGGCAGAAACTTAGCGTCAGGACAGATCCGGTATGCCCGGGAGATCGGCATTCCGGAATGGATGCCATACTCCCGCGCCTCATAAGAACATGTACTGGCAACCCCCCTGCCCGCGCCCCCTTTCGGGTCTGCGCCGACCACCACTGGCAGCCCTGTAAGTTCAGGATGCCTGACCGCTTCGATGGACGCGAAGAAACCGTCCATATCCACGAGAAGTATCGTCCATGCCCCTTGATCTATGTCGGGGGGCTTATTCCGACTCCTCGATATCGCGTACCTTCCCACCATCCACGATCATATCAAGCATATAATACCTTTCGACATATCGGGTCAGTTCCTCATCCGAGATGCATGAAACTCGCTTCCCCATTGTAGAGCCGTTGAATGTCCTCTTGTCATACAGGAGAGGTCATATTTCTCGAATCCTCCAACCCTCCTCATGAAATAGCAGGATCTTCTCGAGTTTCGTGTCCCTGCTCCGCTCCCCGCTCCCGAGAAACGTCAGACTCGACCAGTTCACGCCATACCAGAATCCTGCTCCTCCGGTTATATTCGCTTTCATCTATATTTATAGGTCACCAATGTGCTATTCTATTCTTAACAGATTGGCTGTCCTACACTTCAAGTCGCCGTGCTACCTCATCCAGGAACTCTTCCGTGTTCACCGTCTTCTGTGCAGGCGGTTCCGCCAGTTTCGCTAAGTCGCCAGTCATTATCCCGTCTTCTATCGTACCTAAAGCAGCAGCATCCAATTTGTCTGCAAATGCGCCTAGCTCAGGTGTGCCGTCAAGT
>DAOUXE010000058.1 GCA_030666765.1 Methanosarcinales archaeon | reverse complement strand
CCGCTGCAAACCGCCGCGCTTGAACTTCATCCGCTCCGGACAAGGCTTTCAACCATGATGTGGGTTGTGCGTGATCATCCATGCTTGTATATACGAGGGTTTGTCTAATAAACTTTGCTACTTTATTTTTCGGTAACGACTTACTTACTCAACCACCGTTTGTGCGCATAAGCGATTCGTTCACCCGCACAATCTCGCGTTTTTGGTCAATTAAAGCACGCTACGCTCAATGTGCGGGTACACACATTTCCATCAGCTATTGTCAATCAATAAACCCGTGTGCAAAACTGGTGGGTGGGAGATTTCTATTTGTGAGTTTTCTAGTGTTGTTAGTTCCTGCTGCCGGCCTATACAGGTTGGATACTCCATAGTAGACTACTTTGAAGTATCTTATAATTATACTGTGTTGGTGTTGGACAGTTTCCTGATCAAACAATACTTATAATACCACCGGTTCTGTAATACCGCAGTAATGAATGAAATGGTGAAACCATGCCAGAAATAGGAAAGAAGGTAAGGCTTGAACGGATCTTCGATAGGAAGAGCGGAAACATACTGATCATTCCGATGGATCATGGAATATCAGAGGGCCCGATAAAAGGTCTCGTAAATATCGGGGAGACTATAAACAAGGTGGCAGAGGGCGGCGCGGATGCAGTACTCATGCAGAAAGGGATGGTCAAGCACGGGCATCGCGGATACGGGCACGATATCGGACTCATCGTCCATATGAGCGCGTCCACCTCGCTTGGACCCGATCCGAACAACAAAGTGGCGGTATGCACCGTCGAAGAGGCGATCAAACTCGGAGCTGATGCCGTGAGCGTGCACATCAATGTCGGCTCTGATACCGAATCAGACCAACTCGAATATCTTGGTACGGTCTCTGATGACTGTGATTACTGGGGTGTGCCGCTTGTTGCTATGATGTACCCGCGAGGTGCCACAATCCCCAACCAGCACGACCCGGTCGCGGTCGCACTTGCGGCTCGTGTCGGCGCTGAACTTGGCGCGGATATCATCAAGACCAACTATACCGGCGATCCGGACTCATTCAAGACTGTGGTTGCGGGCTGTCCGGTTCCTGTGGTGATCGCAGGCGGACCAAAGACGAATACGGACAGGGAGTTCCTGCAGATGATCAAGGGTGCGATGGAAGCAGGCGCTAAAGGTGCTGCTATCGGTAGAAATGCATTTCAGGCAAACGATCCGACACTGATGACGCGGGCGGCTGCAGCGATCGTGCACGATGGCGTCGATGTCGATAAAGCACTGAAAATCCTTGTTTAGGTATGTACAGGCGTAGCAGTGCATACACCTGCCACGGCGGCGTTTCCGGAGGCATTATAAATCAAGTGATTTATCACCGCGGAGAATATATGGGGCACAGAGTTTCGAGACCGATTCAACCCTCTGCGGCAACGGCTCTGCCGTCGACGCTTGAGTTGGAATCCAAGGGTATGGCGGCTCCACTTGAAAAAGCGACAGTGCCCTTTATATGCTTCAAATGTAATTAAAGTATGATGGCAACTGGTACAACTGGCGAGAATATACAGATCCTACCCGATGCGATTGGGATTGCGATGTATACAAAACTATCCCTGATTGAAAATGAACTCCATGATACCAAAACATTGCTTCGGACACAGAGAAAAATTGTTTCGTTGAAGGGACTTCTCAAAGGCGTACGCATAACCGATGATGAGATCGAAACTGCCAAAAAATCGTTATTCAAGCACGTTTAGTAGCGGCAACCTCTTTGTAACCGATACCCATGCGCTGCTCTGATATCTGACTGATGATGAACGTCTCGGCAGGAAAGCAGAATCTACATACGATCGTGTTGATGCTGGAAATGCGGTTATCGTAATTCCAACAGTAGTACTGGCAGAGGCGATCTTCACCACTGAAAAAACACAGGGTTGATCTCGAGTTCATCGAGATTCTGAAAGTGATTGAAGGGAGTTTAAATTATATAATTTACCCTATGGATGTGGCTGTTGTTCTGAAATGCCATGATTTGAAAGCGATTCCAGAACTTCATGACCGAATCATTACCGCAACAGCGATATTGCTTGATGCTGCGTTGATCACGAAGGATAAGAAGATTGTCAAGTCTCAGGAGGTTGCAGTGGTATGGTGATTGTATTCTATAGTGCGGAGGATGGAGGCGCAGATCTTGATTGCGCCCTCTCGCACAGATTATCTCCGTGGAATACCTATGCCTGCCACGCCGGGGTTTCCGGAAGTGATGTAGTGGTGGTGTCCACCCACCTGACATCAGGTACGTGATCGATGAAGACCGTATCGACAGGCAATCGCTCACATAGACGCTTCATTGCGGGAATCTCGGTTGCATAATGTGTGGCATCGATGAGTGCCAGATTATGCGCCTTCCTGATCGCGTCGTGCCGGATCTCTCCCGACAGCAGGAGATCCGCGCCGCCAACGATTGCGGTATTCACAAACTCACCGGACAGACCGCTGCCGCCGATGACCATCACGGTCTCGATGTTGCGCTCACCGATCCACCTAACCGGAACATTTAACTGCTGTGCCGCAAACTCTGCGAATTCCGATGTTGTCGTGTATTCGGTTCTTCCGATGCGCCCCGGTTCCAGTTCCTCGACATCCTCCAGTTCGAGTACTTCCGCAAGTACATCGTTGACGCCGCCCTGTGCTCGGTCATAGTTCGTGTGCATCGCATATATTGAGATCTCGCTCTCAAGGGCGATCTTTAACGAGTCCGAGAGGCTCTTTGATATCTTGTGGATCGGATCGTATATTGGGGTGTGGTGCGTTACCAGAAGATCCGCACCCTCACGTGCCGCCTCTTCGAGTACATAGTCGGTAGCATCCAGTGCAATAGCTACCTTGTTTACATTGTTCCCACGATCGAGTACCAGCCCGATCCGATCCCTGTCTGATTCGTAAGCAAGTTCAGGAGGTGCAATCTCCTCGAGAATCGCAATCATATCTGATAGGCGCATACATTAGATCTAAACGGGCTGTCATGATTTAAACCTTGTGATTTGATGATGAGGAGTCGCGCATCATCCGAGCACGTTTGCAGGAAAAGCAATATATGCCCAAACACAAACCATATCGTTACAATCGATAACAATCGAGAGGTGAATACTATGAAACGAACACCGATGTTGCTTGCAACACTCATTCTGCTGATCGTGACTATGTCAGTTTATGCTGAGGTGGAGTTTGGCACGATCACACTGGATGCTGCGGATATAGACTGTGCGAAGTGTCATCCTGGGTCACCACATACGCTTCACGAGGAGAAGATGAAGCAGAACCTGGTGACCTGCGAGGACTGCCATGGCGAGGCACTTGAGATCGCAATCCCCCAGTGTGAGAAATGCCACTACGGCACGATTCACGATGTGCATATAAAGAAGGTGGAGACCGAGGACTGCACATACTGTCATGGGGATATCAATACCCACCACAACAACGAGATCCTCGATACAACGGTCTGCGCACACTGCCATCGCGATCTCGTGGATGTGCACCAGGGATGCGAGGCATGTCACAAGACCGCGCCAGACATCGTAAAGCCGCTGCAACCCGCAGGAGTGACCATCATCTGCCAGGACTGCCACACACAGGATGACCTTGTGCACATTCATGGCGAAGAGACGGACACATCGATCTGCTACATGTGCCACCGACCCGAAGGAAACAAAGAGGGGCGGGACCTGGACGCGGATGTGATCCCACACCTGATCCATCTGCCGGGTCTGGCGACCTGCGAGGGATGTCACATGCCAGAAGGTAAGGTAATTCTTCCCCTGTGCAGCAACTGCCATGATCTGACAGGGCTGCATCTGATAACGGTCGTGCCGCCAACACAGAGAGAACTTACCTGTTCGGTATGCCATCCTGAAACCAGCGTGCCAGCGGTAGCAGAATCGATCAAAACCCCTGCAACAGAAGAAGTAGCAGAGGTCATAGAGGTAGCAGAGTCTGAAGAAGAGGAACCTGAGGCGGCAGAGACGGAGACGAAGAAGAGCACACCCGGATACACAGCTTCATTGCTGGTAACCGTAGGTCTGCTTGCTTATGTAATCAGGCGAATGAGATAATATCAAATTCGCTATTTTTCTTTTTTTTATACCTGTTTAGCTAAGGTGTGAAAACCATGAGATTAACAGAGAAATCTTGTGGAAATTAGCGTAATCTCGTGGTTAGCTAAAGTGTTCCTCCGCGCCCTTCCGCGGTTATTTTTCTTTCCGGAAAGTATGGGATCGCAATTGTGTCCAATCAACATACCTGAGCAGTTACCAAACACCTACACAGGTGTTCTTATAAAAAAACCCGATACTCCAGCAGACCGCTGATACAACAATCCCGGCGAACGTAGCGACCCCGATAACTGGCGATGCTGTGGTGAGACTTTGATGAATATGACCGCGGGTAATTTGATCAACATCAGAGACTTTCTAATCTGTTCCGGTCGGTTGAAAACATGACTCTGACCCGACAAATACAAATATAATTAGATGGGTGTAATCATAGTAAGCAGTGTTAATCTGTGGATAAAACAGTATCAGCAACAGATTAACGCAGATGGACACAGATTAGCGGTGTAAACGACTTTTCATATCGATAGTACCCCATCTGGCAGTTGTGGTTGCGTAAGATAATCCGACGTTCCCAGAAAATAATAAAAAGACTCGCATTCAACCACCCGCGTCATCCGCGATTCCCCTGATCAAAATACCTCAGGAGGATGATGCTCCTCTGATCTATGGATTTATGCGTATCGCCGCCAAATAAAATCTCAACTGACCATGAAACTTGACGCAATCCAGTTCTTCACAAACACATCGATCATGCTATCGATGGTCTTCATCCCGCTTCTTGCAGAGGACCTCGGAGCCAGTTACATGCAGATAGGGATCATCATGAGCGTATACGGTATCTGCCTCGGCGTATCGTCCTACATATTCAGCAAGGCGGCTGATGCATGGAATATCAAAAGACTGCTGCTGGCTGGTCTTGCCTGTTCGGCAGTTGCATATCTCCTGCAGGCATTTGCAGACGATCCACTCACACTCGGACTGGCGCGTGGGCTTCTCGGGATCACTATCGGCATGTACCCTGCGGCTCTGATCATGCACGTCTGTGGGATGAAACAGAGCATCAGCAAGTTTATATCGTTCTCTGCTCTCGGCTGGGCTGCGGGATTCATTGGAGCGGCAATCACCGGAGATTATGACCTGATATTCGCTGCCAGTTCCGTGCTCATTGCAATCTCCTTTGTAATCGCGCTGACTCTTCCGGAAGTCGGGATAAAGCGGCTGAATGTTAGTTACCTATCGTTCGACACGGTGAGAGCGAACTGGGCAGTATACGTGCCGTTCCTGCTGAGACATGCAGGAGCCACAGCCGTATGGACGGTCTTCCCGCTGTACATGGCAAGTCTCGGATCGGATAAGTTCTGGATCGCAGCCATCTATGCAATAAACCCGCTGATGCAGTTTTTTATGATGCGGCGGCTCGATGGTAAGGATATGGTATCGATTGTGAAGTACGGGTATCTTATATCCTCGATCGCTTTCTTAAGTTTTATCCCACCGACCATATTTTATTATGTCATACCCGGGATGATGATGGTCGCTCTTTCGTGGTCGTTTCTGTATGTGGGATCGACCGAACTCCTGCTGCGCCGAAACGAGGATAAAGCGGCATCAGCAGGGTTGATCACAACGGTCATCAGTCTCGCATCCGTGGCAGGTTCACTTATCGGAGGTGCTGTTTCACAGTACTACGGGTTTGTAGCGGTGCTCGCGGTTGGAGCAGTGATGTGCTTTACAGGTTTCCTGATCTCGGCTAAATATCTTACGCGTACCTGTTAACCGGCTGGCGTCGTGAGGGTCTTCATCGGCGCCGAGAGTGAGTGTCAGGCAGCACTGGACGCCATAAACAGGGGTGCGAAGGTGGAGGCAGATCGAGATCCGTATCCGGCAGTGTGTTGTGCACGACATCGATGTCCACTCCTCCTTTATGGTGGGAATCCCGAGCATATACGCGATGGATGCGGCCAAGTGTAACTTTAAGGCGATTAACAGGATGATTTCGATATATGACGAGCAGGACCGGCTCGAGCACATCAATATCCTGCTGTCGTTTTTCACCCCATGCCCCCTCACACGACGCTACGACACCGCAATCCGGCACGGCCTCATCCGCCTCACGACCCTGGAGGAATGGGGCGACTTCGACCAGTTCGATTTTAATACGCCGTGGACATCCAAGAAACTCTGTGGTCTGGTTCTGGAATTAAGATCGGGCACTCCCTGAAACTCCGAATGCGGGTTTAACGAGTGGTGCCAGACGTATTTGAGGATTATAGGGATGCTGGAAGGGAGGGGTTGATTGCAGAAAACATTCAGTGAAACCTAAGTATTCCGACAGCCATATTCGCGGAATTCAAAGGTCCATCAACCCCGGTTGTGGTGCGTAAGTTCAAGTTCCCGCAAGAAGACCGCCGCAGTCATAGTATCCCCCAGACCAACCGTGGTTACCGGGCGATCGCACCAGAGTGACGGCACGATGCAGACAGAGTAACCACCCAATGTCAGATGCACACCATTCCCTATCTTCTTTCCATCGAAACACTCCTGAACCGTTGAGCATTCACGAACCCCGGGATCGTTTGGCACGATTCCCAAAACCGCAGCAGGGAGCATGATCTTGTCCACATACCCCCTCTCTGCACGTACGGCAGACGCGGCTGCGCCTGCGGTAAGCGCATCGATCTCGAGTGCCGGATCGATATATGCCGGATCAAAGGTGCTCACGATAAAATCCCGGGCGTGGAT
>DAOUXE010000094.1 GCA_030666765.1 Methanosarcinales archaeon | reverse complement strand
TAAAATTTTGATGTACTTGGTATATGGTGAGTCTGCTCAGGTCTCACATAGTCCAGACAATTGATGAGCGACCAGTTAGTATGCAGTTAGGGATATATTGGTTTAGTGATGGTTGACTGTCACGGGAGATACCAGAGAGCCGAAAAAGTTCTTGATTGGTGCGCGAAACATCTTGGGCAATCGGTTCAAGCTAAGCGAAGAAATGCATTTGCGTCCAGCGATAAACCGGAACAAAAATGGGATCAATTTGATGGGGTCGGATGAACGCCTTTTCATCAGCCCACGCCAGTACTGATTAAAAAGCAAACGATAGGCAAAATTATGGATTTTGGAGTCTTGCTTTTGCTTTCCATGTTCTCTATCTCCGTTGTCCACGATTTTTCTGGAATAACCATCCACCGAAGAAAGAGATCAACCCACCACGCAATCCAAATCCCGGTGTCGATTCACCCAATGCCCGGTTATCCTGAGACGTCATGCCATTTGAACCTTCGACGAGAATGAGCGGATCTGTCCGAACAAACTCCCCCTCAAAGAATACAACCGGAACATCAGAAATACCGATCTTCTTCGCTTCACAATAGATTATCTCATATATTTCATCCATTATCGGATGTGTTTCAATCGTTAAGTTCTCATAAATTATCACCTCAATGTAACCGTCCACATCAGGACCGTATGACACCAGTACGCCATCTGTAAGGTATGGATCCATCCGGGCTCTTGAACCATGCATGATCGCAGGCGCAGCCTCATAGAACCATCGATAGCAGTCCTCTTCTGTCTCAATCTCCGGAAGTTTTCCGTATGTAGCAATGACGTCAGGCAGGTATGAGGCACTCTCACGGTTCGTATACTCTTCAAGAGGGATATTTTGTTTCTCTTTTAGATTTTCCAGAAGATCAAAATCATCCATAGCCCCCTCGTGGTGACTGCCGATGGTAAATTCCACCATCTCGTCATTGCGGGTATGATTGCCAGAATCAGCCGCTATACTGAGGTCCTCACCGTTCTTTAATAAAAAATTGTCCTTTGCGGTGTTGTTTCTACTATAGTCTGAAAGATGAATACCAAGACGACTCGAACGTATGGTGTTGCCCATCAGATCGTTGTCGTCGGAGTACCTGATATGGATGCCGCAGTCACTGTTCGAGAGGAGGGTGTTGCCGGTTATCTCGTTACTGTTGCATTTGTACAGGAAGATGCCATACCGATTCTTCGATATAACATTACCCATCAGATTGTTGTTGTCGGAGAGAGCTTGCTCGATGCCGACTGAGTTATTCGAGGCAGTATTATTACTGACTTCGTTGTATTGGGAGCTATGCAGTACATTGATACCAACCTTATTTTTAAAAACGTTATTATTGCTTAAGGTATTATATCTGGAATGCCGCAGAATGATACCCTCCCGTTCGTTTGCGTTTGCGGTGTTACCGGAGAGATCATTGTGGTCTGAATTTTCCATACCGATGCCATATCTGTTGTTCGATACGATATTATTGGCAACAACGCACCCCTCAACTTCTTCGAGATATATCCCATGATTGTTGGAACCTGTCACTCCAAAACCACCGATGGTTACATTATCTGCCATCACATGGAATACGTGATTATCCGGATCGGCAGCCAAAACGATGGTACCGTCCGGATTTCCGGATTCAGACCTTATGATCAACTGTTTCGTCACATTAACGTTTTCCATATACGTTCCGGTGTGAACAAGTATTGTAGCACCACCATTTGCATTGTTTACAGCATCCTGTATCGAGGTATAATTCGCTCCACCGCTATCGTCCACCGTGATTACGGTTTCTCCATAAATAGTACTCACTACAAAACCGGAGATAACCAGAATCCCTACAACAGTTGATATCATCCTTGTTGCTCTCATAAATCCACCATTGAGACGATTATTCTCAAGATCATGCCACCCAGTTGAATTATTTGGGATAATACGTCACAGCTCCACCCGAGAACGTCGTTTCAGCTGGCAAGAAGAGAAGCCCCGCAACAAAGAGCAATACAAGTATTGCTATGAGGCTTACGACTGTTAGTATTGCAATCATGCGCCATCCGGATTTTATGAAATCTATCACTGTGGAAGTGTTCATCTTGTACACCCTCCATGATCCAATCTGCAATGACTCATCTTACGCGTGACAAACGCACTGAATGCCCCGATGATAGAGTAGATTCCAATTAGAGATAGTATAAAGCCAATAAATAGACCTACGACCGCTTTATTTCCAAACTCCAACACGATCCTGGCGTCGGGGTCAAATAAGGCTATTATGGTCCAGACAAGCAAATTATACGTGAATATTGAGCGGATCGTGTATCTTACCGGGCTTGCGTCTGCCAGTCTACCAACGAGTATCCCTACAAGAATCGCAGTGATAGCGCCCCAACACATCCAATCAGAATCTACAAGGACAAAAATGCTAAATAAGGTAAGGGCAAGTCCAAGTGTCGTTCCTATCACCAAAGCTTTTTCGATCTTTATCGTGTAAGTCCACCCTTTATTCGGTTTTATAGTCTTGTAGGTGATTATCAGAGCCCGTAGGTTGAAAACCCCCCTAATCACCCACTTGGCATTACGCCCATATAAGCTTTCTATGTAAAGTCTCTAACTGAGTAAGCGCCATCTGAAACACAATGGGCACGACATTATGAGGCATGGGCGATCAATCATCATCAAAGATAAACAGCTCCTCAATCGCCGTCTCCAGAACCTTTGCGACATCATGCGCCAGTTTGAGCGACGGATTGTACTTTCCCTTCTCGAGAAATACAATCGTCTCCCTTCTCACCCCGACCTTCTTTGCAAGCTCCTCCTGCGTCAGGTTATACCGTGCCCGCAGCTCCTTGATTCTGGTATTCACCGGGCGTCGCCCCTCTGATTGTAATACCACTTGAGTATAATCCACGACCAGATCCCGACAAGGAAGAGATTGGTCGAAACATCCCTATAATCAAGATTCAGTCTTCCAAACATGGCTATTAATTGAACAAGAGACATGGTCACAAGCAGAATCAAGAACGCATGATAACCTGCCGTCTCCTTGATTCTCTTAGACCGTTCGTCCTGTATCAGGTCTTCTTTTGGTCTTGCTGCTGTGATGATGGCTATGATGATCGCAATAACCCCCATGATAATCAGGACCGAACCAATCCCGGGATAGGTGGAACCGGGAAGAAGACTCGTCATGAGTATACCGGCGAGGATTAATAGAACGGCAATGCCTGAAAAGCGCAGGATATCTTTGTCTATTCTGAATTTCATCCAACAACATCCTCCTTTCTGCGGTGGTGCCACCTGAAAAGGCTCCACGAAATTATCCCGACAAACATCGCCGCATAGTACAGATCCACGAGTTCAACTCCAATCGACCATGCTCGATCCGACCAGAACAGGACGGTTATCGATAGCAGAACCAGCCAGAACGCAGAGTTGCCTGCCCTTTCATTGATTCTTGCAACCCGTTCGTGTGCCACGAGTTCTGTTTCCGGCTTTGTTGCGGCGTGTACCAATATAGCAAACATGAGCAGCCCGGCGACGATCAAACTCAGACTGCGGAAGACTTGCGCTCCGGAAGTCGTCCCGAAGGTCAGTATGGTGAAAGCCAGCATAATCACGATCAGACTGACCCCCCTACGCAACAGGATCTTCTTATCTTCCCGTATATTCATTCACACATCCCCCTTTCTACTGTAGTAACGATGCGCAACCAGAAAACTCCCGATCATCGCTCCGGAAACAGCGGCGATAACCAGACGGACAGTCAACAGTTCCGGTCCGAATATACATGCGAATGCCAGAGTCCCAACAGTCACAAATGTGAGATACCATGAGACACTCAACGATTGTTTTGTAATCCTGTCGGTCCGCTCGTCAAACTCGATCTCATCTACGTACTTGTACCCTCTCCGCAGCCTGCGAACCGTTTCATAAAGCACTACGATCAGCACGAAATACAGATACCGGATCCAGAAATCGCTTTCTTGCGTATTCTCACTTCTCCCGGATTCCTAACAGTATGGTTCTCATACGATCTCACCTCTTCGGTTGTAGTACCATCTGAGTATAAGCCAGGAATATGTCCCGACAAACAGGGTGGTCCAGTACATATTCTCAAGTTCAATGCCGAGTGACCAAATTTTGTCTGCCCAAAATAGGATCATTACAGATAATATAACCATCCAGCCAGCATTATATCCTGCTTTTTCATTGGTTCTCATGACCCTTTCATCTACTATAAGTTCTGTTTTTGATTTTTTCGCGGTGTATAGCGCCCTGACAAACATAAATAGCCCAGCAGAAATTAAACCAAATACTATGAAAAATGTGATTTTAGAGTGTGTTTGAAATATCAGTATAAACACACCCAATAAAATCAACCCCGGACCAATTCCTGAAGCGAATAAAATCTTTTTATCTATTCTAATTTTCATTTTATTCACCAGTCACCATGTTGTAATACCATCCAAGTATAACAAACGAAAACATGCCGATAAGAATAGTTGCCGAGAGCGCACCTCCGATTTCAAGATTGCATAACCCTTTTCCATCTGCCAGTAACATCAGCCCAGCGGACAGTAAAAGTATCCAGAATGCAGCATATCCTGCCCTCTGTACATTTCTTTCAGTTCTTTCATCTGGTAGAACTTCTGATTCTGATTTATTTGCTGCATACAATCCATAACCGAGTGTGAACACCCCAAACCAAAAACTACTATCAATAATAATACATCGGATAATATTTTCGCTATTAAGACATCTAATTATACACTCTGAAATTATCACCATCCCTGCTATCAACAACCCTATAACAAGTGCATCTTTGTTGTTTCTAATTTTCATCCCACATCACCCCTTTCCATACAAAATAAAAAAAAGTGCAGAGTCACACAAGCGACTCTGCCACCTTCACCAGCTCGTCCTTCCCAAGCTCACCCGACAGCGAGTAATCGACATTATCTGCGCTCCACCGGAGCGTGTTCGTGGCGAACATAGACGTAAACTCCCCGTCAGTCCCGTTGATACTCACAATCTCGGGTTCACCCATCACAGATTCTGACTGGTCTGAATCGTCGCTGACCCGCTCTGTGAGGTGTAATACCCCTGATCCATCAGTGTATTGCAGCGATACCAGCTCCTGCCCGTTGCCATATAGATCGCCAAAGACCGTTGCACTGTCGAATTCGTATCCATCCGGCAGGTACGACGGCACCCTCAGATCAAACGTTATGTTGGCTCTCACCTCATCAAGCGCCATCTCCTTAGGCATCATGTCCTCAAGCGACGTCTCCACAACCTCGGCTCCAGCAGGCGCCTCGAATATGAACTCACTGTCTGGAATTCCGGTGTTAAACGTAATATCCCTGTATTCAACTTTTACCACGGGATTGCCGTCTGCATCGCACATCTCTGTCCCGAGTAGCATCCAGTTTTCACGATCGACCCATACGCGCGTCTTGGAGACGAATTCACGATCAGATTCATTCTTGGGCGTTGCCTCGATCACATAAGTGCTCCGTCCACCAACGTCCTCGATGCCTTCGAGGGATATGTCGTTCCCGTCCAGAATGCCTTTGACGATCTGGTTATAATCCATCTCAGATGGCATATCCTCGGGAAGCGCCAT
>DAOUXE010000273.1 GCA_030666765.1 Methanosarcinales archaeon | reverse complement strand
TCTGCAGCGTGTTGTACGACTGGTAGAATGGTCCGCCGCTTATTGAGCAGTTGCCCATACAGATGACCCATTTTGGCGAAGGCATCTGTTCGTACAATCGCTTCAGCGCCGGGAAGTACTTACGGACGATATATCCACTGATCACCATCACGTCCGCGTGTCGCGGTGAACATCTCGGAATGATTCCGAATCGGTCGGTGTCGTAGTGGGAACAGCCCGCGGCGATCATCTCGACGCCGCAACACCCCATCGGCTGGGTCATGAACCAGAGCGAATTCTTCCTACCCCAGTTTATGACGTCCTGCGCTGGCGATTTCTTGAGAAACTCATGAATCGCGCCGGTGGTGGTGGTTATAACCTGCATTGGTGTTCTAATGTCTTTTGGCATGATAACCTCCTACGAACGCATCCATGAGAACGCGCCTTTCTTCCATGCGTAAATATCTCCGACTACCAGTGCGATAATAAGGAATAATGTCATCGCACCAACTGCCATCATGGTAAATCCGGGAATCTCTCCCAGAACTACCGAATTCTTGTAACAAACAGCCCACGGATATAAGAAAAGAACCTCAACATCAAAAAGCACAAAAACAATCGCAAGTACGTAATACGAAACATTGAATCGCACCTGTGCTTCTCCTATCGGATCTTTTCCGCCCTCGTAGGTCGTGTTCTTGAATCGGGCAGGGTTTCTCGGAGTAATCTGTTTCACGATGAAGATGATGACTAATGGTATTATCAATGCTAAAACCAGCATCACCGCAATCGGGATGTAATCCAATAGTACATCTGTCATCGAGTCAACCTCCTGATCATATCTTTCAATCCTCCTTTGATTTAGGGTCGCGATCGACCTGTATTGTGACGTGCCTATAATTTTACCCATGGTATAAAAACCTTATCACACTATGGGGCTGTTGCCATTAACTCCCAAAAAGCGATACACCAATCATGATTCATCTCAGTAGATAGTATATAAAAATATGGTCAAGATCGCGAATGGCACGAATGGCACGAATGGAACGAATCACCACTTTTGCGAGCATATAAAAAGTGCACACACCGGAAATTTTGGAAATACGTACCGTGTGCCAATGAACAGGATAAAATCATGACATCCGTTCGATTTATGACATTCGTGATAAATATCTTGCACCAACACATTATATAAGCGCGGCACCTTCTACCAACAACTTATTTATTGCGAGTTCCCTTATTCAGGAAAATCGTAAGCTCCGGTATCATCGAAGCAGTAATGGACCTTCTGATAGGAGCGTTTCAACTCGATCACATCGCTTTTGACGCTTTCGAGTGATTCGCAATCAAGCACGATCCTCTTAAAGAAATCAGCGATCGCGTCCATCTCTGATGCACCCATCCCGATCCTGGTCAGCTCCTGTGTGCCGATCCTGATCCCGGATGGCTCGACCGTGATACTCACGGGATCGCCCGGCAGAAGATTCTTGTTCACGATGATATTCGACTCTTCAAGCCTTGTTGCGATCTTTGAGCTGCCACCGACCTTCGTGACATCGACTGCGACCTGATGCGACTCTGTGAATCCCTGAGACTCGCACAGCACGTCGAATCCCCGCTCATAGAGCGCCTGCGCAAGCGATTTGGCGTTTGCAATCACCTTTGATGCATAAGCCTCGCCAAACTCTGTCATCTCGCTGAGTGCTACGCCGAGCCCTGCAAGATGGTGGAGATGATGGTTGCTCACCGTTCCTGGAAAGACCGCTTCGTCGATCTTCTCTGATAATTCCTCTTTGCAGAGGACAATTGCACCCTGGGGACCCGGGAAGGTCTTGTGCGTGGATCCTGTGACGACCATGGCGCCCTCGCGCAGCGGGTCCTGAAAACGTTTTCCAGCGATAAGTCCTAGCACATGCGCACCATCGTAGACGATCGTTGCGCCCACCTCGTCTGCTGCCTCGCATGCCTCCTCAATCGGGTGCGGGAACAGGAAGAGGCTTCCACCGAAGAGAACGATTCGTGGCTTGGTCTCGCGGATCTGCGCAACCATGCGGTCGGAATCAATATTCATGATCTCGGGGTCGAACGGGTGCGCAATCACGCGCAAGCCCCTGACACCGGCAGCAGAATACCGCACGTGGCTGATGTGCCCGCCCTGCGGGACGTCGAGGGAGATTATCGTATCGCCCGGGTTTGCCAGTGCAAAGAATGCAGCGATGTTTGCAACGACGCCTGAAGTCGGCTGCACATTGACGTGCTCCGCATCAAAGAGTTTCTCTGCGAGTTCGATCGTCTTTGCCTCGATATCGTCGATGTATTTGCAGCCCTGATAGAACCTGTGTCCGACAACACCCTCTGCATACCTGTGGGCGAGATCGCTTGCCGCAAGACGCCGCACATTCTTGCTTGTGAGGTTGGTGCTCGCAATCATCGGCAGGCAGTCCCTGTACCATGATTGATGCTTCTCTGCAGCGCGCATGATGAGATCGATATCCTGATCCATATAGTTGTAGGTAAGAACCGCAAACATTTAAATACGTTCTTATCAGGCAATACCTTCGCCACCCTGTTCGTTGGTATAACCCAGCCTTTAGCGTTCAGAACCTTAACACACACTTTACATGTAGCAGATATGTTCGCGAAACATTAAAATTAACTACCGCAAAAACCAGACCCAATTTTAATTCAAGAGATGGGTTGCCGGATAACGAAAATCGGCAGTATTAATAT
>DAOUXE010000172.1 GCA_030666765.1 Methanosarcinales archaeon | reverse complement strand
TGAAAACCACAAAATCCGTCAGAATCAGGAAATTTCAGGGCTCATAACCAACACCCTTCGTTGCGGCCTATCATCTCATCCCCCGGCTTCACATCAGCCTGTTACCTGGATGGGTGGGGGGTTGTTCGGAGGTGGTGGATAGCCTTTCCTCAGGCTGGATTTTCACCAGCTGGTGAGTATGAATTCATCTCGGCACTCTTGTGCCATTCGTGATCCTGAATACCTGGCCACTTGATATCGCACCAACACAATTTATACACGGATGCTTGCGCTCGCAAATTACCAAAGACCCGACTTTTTTCCCAAAGATTGGTGTTTTTGCCAATCGATGGATCAACGGAAGAGAGAGGAACATTTAATATACTGGAGTCTATAAACGTAGTTTGAAATTTCAGTCCTGACGGTATTATAAACATGAAACGATCACTTGCCACCGGGATCATCCTCCTGATCATCACAGTATCTCTCACGCTCACAGGCTGCATCACAAAGCAGGAGCCGGAGTGGGATGTAACCAGCGGCGGGTTTTTGAGGTATAGGATTCCTGCGCTGGATCCGGGGCCAGAGCCCGTGCCAGAACTGCTCGAAGACTCCGATAATTACACGCTCTATGAAGTCGTTTATGGGAGTAGGGGGGAAGATATCGAAGGGCTTATCCGGATACCGAAGAATTGGCCCGAAAAACAAGTTCCCGGAATCGTACTGCTCCCAGGTGCAACCGTAACAAAAGAAGGTGAACAGGGGCTTGCCAGATACCTCTGCGATATCGGGTATGCAAGTATCGCTATCGATCAGCGCAATCTCGGTGGCATCAACATGGAAGACGATCTCCGGATGTTTCTGAACGGAGAGGAGCCTGTGCAGCACAAGATGGTGTATGATGCACTCTCTGCGGCAGAGGTACTGCGGCGGCAGCCAGAGATCGATCCTGACCGGATTCTGTACCTCGGCGAGAGCAACGGGGGCAGGTTTGCGATCACCGGATGCGCTCTTGACAAGAGAGCGCGGGGTGTTGTTGCGATCAGTACGTGCGGATACGGGATCGATGCGCTGGTTGCTTCAGCGCGAATGACAGACCCTGATACGATCCGGTTTTACCGATCGGTTGATCCTGACACGTATCTGGATGAGATCAGCCCGAGAACGTTTGTGATGATCCATTCCTCAAACGATCCGATCATCCCATATAGTAGCGCACAGCAGACCTACATAAAGATCGCTGAGCCGAAATCGCTGCATGTAATCGAGGCAGAGAAGCATGGGTACAACGCTTCCATGAATCCTTTTCTGGAAGCGGAACTTGCGAGGGTCGTCTCTTAAAACCCAATCTGGCAAGAAATCACTCATGCCAGAGCCATCCGGATCGCGCCAGCAACGATGCTGCCGATAGCGGTTGAGACCACGTTCACGCCGTTATTCGAGAAGATGCCTCGCTGCTGCAGGGTTGCGCCGAGAAGACCCGAGAAGACTGTCGATGGCGTGATCGCAGATGGCAGGACAGTCTGGAGATCATGCCGGAGACGTTCGAGGCGGTGCGATCCCATATCAATGGCTCATAGGGCACCGATGTGGTAGGTGGGATGCTTGGCATGGTTCGTGAACTGCTCGGGGTTGGGATTGATTCGTACATATTCAATCGGTAAGGCCGGGTATGGTCGCGAGATTCTTGTTTGGCGAAGAACCTGGGACGAGGATAACGGAGAGAAAGAATCGCCCTGTGTGAATATGCCCGAAATGCGTTTAATTGCTGTAATCTGTCTTTCACCTCCACCTGAAATCAGGGTTGTTCGGTTTTGACCGAACGATATCGATTGGGTTTATAAACTATGTTTAAAAGATAGCACGCCGTGACACGGCATGTGTCAGAGAAAAGCGGAGATTCCGGACGTTTTCGCAAGAGCAAGCCGAATCCCAAGAACCGCCTGAGGGTCTGATCATGTCTATGGTCGTGCCTCCTGGGAGAGATGGAACACAAACCACAAAGGAGGAAACAATACGAATGGAAGAACGAAATCGAAAGGATTTGGAATAGCAGCCATGATGGCAGTGCTGCTTATAGCAGTGGTATCTACGCCAGCATCTGCAGCTACCAGTGTCAGCATAGAGGATGCCGAAACAGTTGCGTCATTCTATGTGCAATACATTCCGACGTTCATAGACAACTACTTGGAATGGCAGGAAGCAACTGTGGAACAATCCACGGTTTACCACGATCTCGATTGTGAAAAGTCGGCTTATGCCTTCAATGTAATCGAGAACGGGCAGTACGCAGGCTACATCCTTGTTTCAGCAACGAGAGATAACTACCCAATTCTTGAGTTTTCGACAGGCAGAACACCTGACGCAATAACAGAACTCACAACACGTTCTGAGACACTGGCACAGGAACGTGCCAATGAGAACGGGTTGACCGCTGGAGAAGCAAAACTGCTCTATCTTGGCGCAACGTTCTACTATGCAGAGTACCCTCTGATCGATGATAGAGGCGAGGTCGTAGACCGTGTAGTGGTGGATATGACAGTGCCAGCAATCGTTGATCTCGGTGAATCTCGAGTGGAGATACCGATAGATGAGAAGGACTTGCTGGAAGAGCAGCAGATGAAAAAGCAGGAAGCAAATGCACTCTGGGATTCTCTCGAAGAGAAGATGAAAACAACTTCTCCGGAAGGTCCAGCATCGTCACGTGGATTGGGATATATCTATGACGTACCTAACTATCTATGGCATTGTGGATGCTCCCCAACCGCGTCTGGGATGGTTCTTATGTATTGGGATAGCCATGGTTACCCGAATTTCCCCGACGATCATAACGAAACGATAGAGGAGTTGGCGGTTGCGATGGGAACTGAGTGGCCAGGGAATGGAGCAACTTGGCCATGGGACATTGACGATGGTATGGAAGAAGTCTGTGAAAACCACGGATACAGCAACTTCGATGCAAGCAATGACTACTGGATGACATGGAACGAAGTAAAAGATGAGGTTGATGCAAACAAACCGTTTGTGATAAGCATGCTACATGGTGGCACAGGCAGCGGACAGTCCCAACCGTACGGAGACCACAGTGTTGCCTGTGTTGGGTACAGCGATTACGACGAAGATTATGTATTCATACACGATACATGGGACGAAGATGGACACCATTGCATAGCATATGGCAACTGGTGGGCAGCAATGGCAACATGGGCGAGACCTTAGTCATCCATTTTTTATTTTTTTATAAAATTTAGAGGCAAAGAATGTTTAAAAGTAAAATGAGTAAAATAGCTGCGATACTGGCATTGTTTATGGTTGCCGGGCTGTGCGTGGGGTTTATTATTCTTCCTTTTGTTTCGCTCACCGGGTATCCTCCTGCCGATTGCATGCAGGTGTGGTATCTTCCGTCTCCGGATTATGTCAGCGCAGACTTTAATGTGAGTGCTGTGGAAGCGATCTTAGATGATCTGGCTGCAAATAGAACTTGCATAAATGAGACAATTCTCGCAGAACACATACCATTGGAGGGAGTGGCAGTGAATGAGACTTTCGCAGGATATTTCTCATTGATCGGCGAGAGGAAGGCGGGAGTATCACCCCCATTCTTTCCGGTGCTTTCGCAGTACTGCGGGTATGCAAACTACTCACGAACAGGCTCGGATGACCGATATCTGGCGGGTGAATGGTACTTCAATGATATCAAAGAGTTCTTACATGCGGAGAAGGAGCTGTACCAATATTTAGAAGAACACGGACGAGTTTCAACTGTGGATCTGAAGATAAGCAAAGGATCGAGATATTCACCAAAAAGTTTCGATGCCACCAAATACGAATGTGAAACTACATCGGGATATTTTCTGGTCTACAAGAATACATTCGGACGTGAAGGTGATTATTTCATCGTTTACTATGGAGCAGTGGGGTCGGTTGACCTTTCGAACCAGACACCGTTTCTGAAAGCTCTGATAGCAGACCGTTATCCCACTGGATCCGGGACTGTTGGGTATCTAAAGTCATGATCCAAAGAGGAATCTGTCTCGAGGCATTTTTCACCTCCACCTGAAATCAGGGTTGTTCGGTTTTGACCGAACGATACCGATTGGGTTTATAAACTATGTTTAAAAGATGGCACGCCGTGACACAGCATGTGTCAGAGAAACGCGGAGGTTCTGGATGTTTCGCAAGAGCAAGCCGAACCCCC
>DAOUXE010000016.1 GCA_030666765.1 Methanosarcinales archaeon | reverse complement strand
GTGCAGGCGCACCTTGGCTCCTTCCCCGAGCAGGTTTCTCACGGCGTTTAAGGCAGCGTCCACCGGACCAACGCCGATGTTTGCCACGACCTTCATATCTCCGCCAACAATCGCCTTCACAGACGCAGTCGGAGTGATGATATTCCCGGTCATCACCGAAACCTCCATGAGATCGATGAACTGTTCTTTTCCGGAGATCTCCCCGATAACGGACTCGGTGATGGCGTAGAGGTCTGCATCGGTGACCGGTTTACCCTTGTCACCAAGTTCCTTGATCCTTCCAAGTATCTCTGCCAGTTGCTCATCGCTTGTCACGAATCCTGCCGACTCGATCGCCAGTTTCACGGCGTGTTTGCCTGCATGTTTCCCAAGAACGATCCTTCGCTTCTGACCGACCATCTCAGGTGCCATCACTCCTGGCTCGAATGTGTCGGTGCACACGAGCACGCCGTGCGTGTGGATGCCTGATTCATGCGCAAACGCGTTCTCACCAACCACGGGCATCAACTGCGAAACCCGAACGCCGGTGTACTGCTCGACCATGCGTGAGGTCTCGAAGAGGCGTTCGGTCATAACATTCGTCCTTGCGCCATAAATCGTGTGCAGGATCATTACAGTCTCTGCAAGATCCGCGTTTCCCGCGCGTTCTCCAAGCCCGTTGATCGTCACCTGAACCTGGGTGGCGCCTGCTTCGACTGCAGCGATGCTGTTTGCAACGGCAAGCCCGTAGTCGTTGTGGCAGTGCACATCAAGCGGCAGCGACACCGACCTCTTGATCTCTTCGATCAGCCGGTACATTGCAGACGGCACCATCACGCCCACGGTGTCAGGGACGTTGATGACATCGCAGCCTACCGCCTCGACGGCTTTGCATATCTCGATTAAGTAGTCAACATCGGTCCGTGTTGCGTCCATCGCGGAGAACATGCATGTCCTGCCATGATCCTTGATGTACTGCACCGCATCGACTGCAAGATCCACGACCTCTTCTCTCGACTTGCCGATGGTGTGTATCCGCTGGACATCGGAAGTGGATACGAATGTATGTACCATGCCGACATCACAGTCGAGACACGCATCGATGTCTGCCTTTATCACTCTTGATAGCCCGCATATCTGTGCGTCCAGTCCGGCTTTCGCGATCTCTGAGACCGCGTCCTTCTCGCCTGCCGATGCGATCGGGAAGCCTGCCTCCATGATATCGATGCCGAGTTTGTCCAGTTGCACAGCGATTCCGAGTTTCTCTTTGAGAGAGAGCGATACGCCAGGCGTCTGCTCACCGTCACGCAGCGTGGTATCAAAGATGCGCACGCGTACGTCGCGGAGTTTTTCATTGCGGTAAAAAACGATCCCTCGTATTGATTTCTGTCATTTAAATCCTCCGGATGTTGAGAGATGTTGGTTTGTCCGGTCAGGATATAAAATCTTTGGTGTGGTGTGTGGCGATTCCATCAGGGGCACATTCACTTTCACCCCGCTCTTGGATCGCGTATTTATATATGTGCGCCAACGTGTGTATCACATGACTTGCACAGCCCTACACGATTCTGGGCAGCCCTGCATCATCCTTCCCCTCTTTTTATTTTTTTTTAGGTTGCTTTAGCCACCGCGTGGTTTCTCTGATCACGGTAAAAACAAATATACCATGACCGCGTCCATGTTAACAAACCATGAAGATCACGATCGTCACCCCTGACCTCTACACGTATGGCTCGATGGTGATCGGCGGAATCCTTCAAGATGCAGGATTCAACGTAACGCTCACCAAAAATACGGATGTCAGCGCGGACACTGACATAATACTACTGAGTCTATACTCGACACTCCACCTCCTCGACAGCCGGATCAGGGACTTCGCAGAGCAGAGCAGCAAACCGATCTATGTCGGCGGTCCGATCAGCGCGTATCCGGACATTATTCTTGGAGAACTGGATGTGGATGGCGTTATCGTCGGGGAAGGCGAGGAGTCAACACTTGAACTGCTCGAGAGCGGAGTTTCGGAAGATATCTCCGGAATCGCATTCAGAAACGATGGCGAGATCGTCCGGACCGAGCCAGTACCTGCAAAACTCGATAGACCGATGCCGCTTATACCCGATGACATCAGCGACCAGAGTATCAGGGGAGCGAATGTGTATATCGAGACGCACAGAGGTTGCATCGGAGCATGTGGCTTCTGTCAGGTCCCTGCGTTCTTTGGAAGGAAGATTCGGAGCCGTGAGATTGCGGACATCATCGCGGAGATAAAGGAGTTTAAGCGGTGCGGCGTTCGAAGAATCGCGATCAGTGGTGGAACCAGTTCGCTGTACCAGTACGACCCGCATGAAAAATCGGTCAATGTGAGCGCGTTTGTCGAACTGCTGCAATCGATCGCAGAGGTGATGGGGGGCAGAAACGTCTCGGTTCCCGACATCAGGGTTGATTATGTCAATGAGGAGATGCTTCATGCGATTCATGACTTCACGATGGGTTGGGTCTATTATGGGATCGAGTCAGGAAGCAATGAGATGCTTAAAGCGATGCGGAAAGGGGTTGATTCGGATAATAACGTTTATGCGATCGAACTTGCGCAACAGTGTGGCGTGAAGGTCGCAGGAAGTTTCATCGTCGGCTATCCGGGCGAGACCGCTGAAGATTACCAGTTGACAAAGGATCTCATCGAAGATACTTTCCTGGATGACGTCTTCATAAGCATTGCAGAGCCAATTCCAGAGACCCATCTTGCAGATCTCGTTATAAAAACAGATGATTCGGATAACCCGACGTTTATTACACATACCGGGGAGTATAAGGCACTTAAAATGACAGAGAGCGAGGCGAGGTGCTTCGATCTTGCGCTTCATGCCCAGATGTGCAAGTCAATGCCAGGTCTTCTGACCGATCAACTGTACCAGGCATGTCTCGATGATGCCAGACAGCAGGGGAACGATGTGCGTGCGGTAACGAGGCTGCTGCAGAAGTATCGTGGGAAATAAACCTGCGGAATCCTTTCATGCCTTCGCTTTTTTCCGGATTCCGAACTTAAGCGCATCTCTCGGACATGCATCGATACATGCACCACAAGCGAAGCAGTCAGGTCGCAACGTGTCACCATCCACAATCGCTTTGATAGATGGGCATGGCGACTTTAAAATGCATTTCTTGCAGTCATTGCACTTCCCCCTATCAATGCGTACGCTGAAGATGCTTACCTGCTCAAGCACCCATGTCAGGAGCCCGACTGGGCATACAAGATAGCAGAACGGGCGGTACACAAATACTGATGCGACCAGAACCGCGCCAACCAGAACTACCAGCACTGCTTCGAACTGCCAGTTAAAGAGCTCAAACGGGTTTAAGATGTTCTGGTATGTGTAGAGATCATAACCTGTTGCAAGAATCATGATCAAACTGATAACAAAGAGCGAAATTCGAATGCCGTTTGAGATCTTAAACGGCAGCTTGATCTTCCTCTGGAATGGTGCCGGAATTCTGTTTATGATCTCTTGCAATGCCCCAAACGGACAGACCCATCCACAGAACAGTTTCGCTCCGATGACAGACAAGCCGCCGATGAAGGCGAGCATCGTTGCTTTATTAAGCGTGATCACACCGCCGGTTGCGAGAGCCGTTACCGGGTCTACCATTGCGCGCAGCGGGCTTGGCTGGTGCATGACCACCAGCACCCCGAAGAGCATAAAGATGGTGCACATCAGGAGTGTTCGGATGTTCCGATTGATTTTGATCGTTCTTAAGAGGATAATCCCTGCTAACGCAGCAAAACCTCCAAAAATGAATTTTAGCGATAATATCCCGGTTGAGATGGATGTTATGTCTGTATTTCTGCCACCACCCATGCCACTGCCGTCACCTCCTCCCCCGCCACCTTTTGCCATAGCTGGCATGCAGATGAGGATCACGGATAAAGCGATGCAAAGGACTAATAGATAGATTGTATTTCGTTTCATACCCTGTTTCCATTGTATAATCGTGATTCACTGTTTAAAAGATTTTTGGTCTTTAAAAAATAAAAGAGTGCGTGGATATTTCACGCACACAGCACAGAATTATCGATTGCGCCCTTTGCCCTGTCCGCCATTGCCACGACCGCTTCCATCTCGCGGCGGCTCATAATCGTCGTCCTGCCCGTTCGGGATGCCGTCGCCGTCAGAGTCGTTACCGTTGCCGATGTTGTCACAGATGCCATCACCATCGCTATCGGTAAAGTTCATGCCGCCGCCGCATCCGCATCCACCGCGTCCATGTCCACAGTTGCTGAGATTGTCGCAGATACCATCACCATCAGCGTCCACGAATCCTGTACAGTTGCCGATATTGTCACATATTCCATCGCCGTTGTTGTCTACGTAGTGGTCGCCGCCAGCGCCGCCACCCGGACCATACTGAGCGGCAGCAACTCCTATAAAGAGCGCGACCAGTGCAACGATCAGGATTCCAGTCATTGTTCTTATCTTCATTTTGTTTTCACCTTGTTCGAGTTTAGCCCATTTGGGCAATACTCAATCAGTGGTCACGTATATATATAATTATTCCAGAATTATATCCAAATCTCGCCAGAATCATGCCCAAATTCAGCCCAAAATGAGATGCAGACCTTATATTCTAACGCAAGCGTCGACGACAGAGCCGTTACCGCAGAGTGCGCAGGGGGTTGAACACGGTCGCAAAACTCTTGCGCCATCAGCGTTGCTTCGCAGACCGCTGTGATAAATCACTTTATTTTCAGACAATGCCCCCCATAATCACGCCAAAATCATACCCAAATTCATTCCGAACTGAGGTACAGCAGCACCAGAAGCGCCATAAATTCGAGTATGTCCGGTATCACGTCAAGCGGCCCAAGTACGCACATCCGACGCCCGCACGCGGCAGCATGCATGCATGGAGTCGACATGACCGCCTGCAAGAACAGGAGGGATGCAAATATCATCAAGCCCAACGTGAACTTCGATTTAATCTGTGCGTAACTTCGGACATAAATAGCCAGTAATAAAACCAGCAGCACCACGTTTGCTGTGGTCATCACCGTCTTGACATTCATTATAAAAACCGGATCGTACATAGATAGTTGCATGTTATAGTCTCCTCACTTGAATTTATTTCCAATTTTCTCCCAGATCTCTTCAAATAGCGCGTAATTCGCCTCCATCACCGGGGATAGAAAATACATAGTGCCATAGCCGTTTCCAGTGGATGTGATCACGCTGTTCTCGGAAAGAACCTTCAGGTGATACCTTACCGTCTTATAGTCCAGTTCCAGCACCTCTGACAACTGGTTGGCATTATATGGACGGTCACGCAGCGCATCGATCATTCTGGCACGGTTAACTCCGCCTTTTGTGCCTGCGATCAGCCACCAGAGTACGCGCTCCATAGTATAGGGTTGGAAGGCATGTTTTATATCACAACCGATCAGAACTCTGGACAAGTCCCATAGCCGTAATAATAATCCCGAATAACATGGTGATCCGGATGAAAGAACCAAGTACACTTATACCAGAACTGCGGCAGATGGCGCTTGATAGCGGCGCAAACGATCTGCGGCTGATCGCAACCGATGCCATAAAAATAGCGGCATGGGTGCGGCTCAAATGTAAATATGGATGTAAGGCGTACGGCAAGCACCTCTCCTGCCCGCCGTACTCGCCAACGCCAGAGGAGACCGAAAAGGTACTTTCAGACTACACAGATGCCGTGCTCGTCGAGTTTGTGGGACTTCCAAAGGAGACAACAGTCGATCCGAGGCATATCCACCACCATCTCTGGGATCTCATCCTGCAGATTCAGGACGTGATCTTCAACCTCGAACGACATGCATTCCTATCCGGTTGCTACAAGGCATTCGGATTTGGAGCGTATCCGTGTTCACTCTGCGAGACCTGCCTACCAGAGGAAGGTGATATCGATTTCCACACCGTAAAGCGGCTCTGCAGGCATCCGGACCGGCTGAGACCGTCGATGGAAGCAAGTGGCATCGATGTGTACGCCACCGTACGTGCGGCTGGATTCGAACTTGATGTGGTCAGATCGTTTGACGAGACGATCAAGACGTTTGGGCTGGTACTGCTTCGGTAGCCAGAACTTAATTAAGAACCCACAAAAAAGCGCCCTAATCCAATCTCCGAAAACGACCCTCGAATCTTGACTTTTCTTCCGTTTGCGATTGCAAGATCACAGGCCTACCTGCCCCAGGATCGCGAGGTTGCGTCTTTTGGCGGCGTCCCGCGAGGAGATTGCATACGGTGGCGAGATCGCAGGCAAGAGGGGACGGGTCATGGAATTTTCAGAGCGGCATTCTGCCAAACACCATTTCTTGATGACCTTTGCGAAAAGGATCGAAAAGTGATGAGATAGTCTGCCACATAACACCGTCCAGAGTCAGATCATGCGAAAAGGTTATGTACTGGGAGTGTCAAGTTATGGTTGATCAATTAATTTATCGATGCAGCTTATAGGATTTGAGTAGTTCAGTTCTGTGCGCTTTTCTAAGTTGGTTGGTTTAAACTAAGAAGGAGGAAGAAAGTTGTTCAGAGGAGAAACCTACGATGCACCAGTTGCCGAAGGCACGGAGTATGATGTCACCATAGAAGACATTGCCAGAGAAGGCGATGGCATAGCCCGTGTACAAGGCTTTGTGATTTTTGTGCCAGGCACAAAGATCGGAGACAATGTCAAGATCAAAGTTGACAAAGTCATGAGACGGTTTGCAATCGCGTCTGTATCAGAGTGAGCTATAAATCGTTCAGAGTTTAATAATATGTTCCGGGCGTGCATCTCGTTTTTCTGAACCGAAATGGTTCAACATGCGGCGCACACACCCGGAACAATTTTTTTTATACCGGGTGGATCGATCCACTCATTACGCAGATTATGAACGATCAATTATTTTTCTCGGCTGCGCAACAATAGACTGCTTTTGCAATCACGTTACTGGGAATCCTGTAAAAAAATACAGCTAAGCATCTCTTTTGTGAATTCAAACGTCCCTGTTATCCCGACTGACTCAGGAAGATCTCCAAGTCCTGCCCTTATGATCAGATCCCCTATCTCGTGATCGATAACCTTTGCGATCCCGAGTATCGATGTCGTCGGGCGCGGATTCACATCCACCACATAGAGTTCGTCGCCTGCAACGATATCGACCCCAACATACCCTCTACACCCAAGCACATCTGCCGCTTTTGCAGAGGTATCTATGACCTCACCCCACCACGGTGTCTGGTATGGTACAACCCCACCGTTGTACTCGATGGTCTCTGTTCCGATCTCGACCATCTGCTTGTTCACAGTGAGGGGGAGTGTGGTTTTTCCGATGATCAGACTCGCGCTTAAGTGTTCTCCGGATACAAGTTCGGTTACGATGAAATCATCGCTCAAATTCACTTTTTCCGACACGATCGAGATCCCTTCTGAGGCACAGCCCGATCTCGGCTTGATCACATACCGCGCACCAGCACCTGCGCCATCCGTACCACTTATACCACTTGTACCAATATCTACATCATCGATGACCCTTGGCACAGTGATACCGTTATCTGACAGGATGCGAGAGCAAACGATTTTGTCGGCACAGTTTCTCACGGACTTGCTCGGGCAGCCGAGATTGACCGTGTTCTCTTCAACGATCTCAGTTAAGTCAGCAAGAATCTCATCCGGTGCGATCACGATCCCGGCATCGCAGGTACGCGCAATTCGTTCGATCGCTGTGGCGAAGCCGTCCTCACCACAGTCACCACCACACCCAAACATATCTCCACGGACTCCATGAACCTGCTCTCTGGCAGGATACCGCACTAGATGCCCGCCTGCCGCGAAACTGTTCGCGAGAGTTGCGAGCATCGCGCATCCTTCTCCAAGTATGTCGCGGTCTCCCGTTGCGACCGCATACTCGGCGACCATGACCTCCATTATACGATGCCGGTTCCGTAACCTGTGGCTAGTTTTCTCGTCTCGATTCTGCCACACTCAGGACATTTAAGTTTTGAGTCATGCCGAACCATTGCGGTCCTGCAGTTCGAACAGAGCGCCTTCATGACACCCATCTCCGGATCTGATGTGTCAAGGCGCATGTTCTTGAGATCAACTATCTTTGCCTTCAAGATGTCGAATATCCCAAACTCGTGCGCGATTTCCTTGACATAACCCCTCTTGACGTTGGATACGTGGACGACAGCAGACCCTACATTAGGGATCTCCCGGTCGACGACGTCCTTCGCACCGGCGATCGTTACCATCGCAAGCGAGTCACGCAGTCCTACGATCTGCCCGATGACTACATCCCCTTTCCTAAGGATTGGTGGTATGTCCGTGCACGGGATCACGGAAACCGACCTGCGAACAGTATTGACTCTGGCTGTTCCTGCGATGGCTGCGTAGACGCCACCAGTCTTCTCGTACGTCTGTGCGCCGCCACGGAACTCTTCAGTGGTTCCTATGAGATCACCCGGGAGCACAAACTTGTCAGAACTATTCGAGGAGTTATTATCAGTGGCGTTGCCGCCAGTATTATTGGTAGTGTTCTGCCCTTTGGACTGTGGCATCGATGAATCGCTTTTTATAGGCGATTCATTGCTATCCTCAACATCTCCGACATTCCTCTCTACCTTTCGTAGAACGGTTCGTTTCTTCAATTTAATATGAATCCCTCATTTATATTCAATTTATTTAATATGTTCGGGCCACCAGTGTGCCCACTCCATCTCTTCCGCAGACCACACAGGGTCCTGATGTGGATGCCTCTGATCCTGCCGATCTGACAGGGATCCCGAGCATACGAAGCCCGGTCACCTCCTCTATCTCATGTCCGCAATCCGGATCCTGACACCAGTATACTCGCAAAATCCCCTGCACATCAAGCTCTAACGCCTCGTCAAGCGTCTTGCAGTCAAATATCCTCGAATCGAACTTCTGCGATGCGGCAGTGTACATATCGGCAAGCATTATGTCCATGCAGTCCAGCACCTCGCCGACGATCCGGTCGATCGACACCGATCGTTTCTCGGATGAGTCCCTGCGCACCATCATAACCGCGTTCTTGGCAATGTCTCTCGGACCGATCTCGATTCTTACCGGCACACCTTTAAGTTCCCATCTGTAGTACTTGGCGCCGGGATGCTCGTCGCGGTCATCGATCTTCACGCGAAGTCCGTGGCTGGTAAGCGTATCGCGCACGGACGCGCACGCGCTCAGCACCGCTTCGTTCGAATCGCGGTTTCCAAAGACGATCGGCACGATCGCAACCTGCACAGGTGCAATCTCCGGCGGCAGCACAAGCCCGCGGTCATCGCCGTGCACGCTGATTGCGGCAGCGATGCATCGCTCTGAAATCCCGTAGCAGGTCTGGTGCGCGTACACCTGCTCGCCGTCCACGTCCTCATAAGTGATCTCGAACGTCTTTGCGAATTTGTCCGCGAGATGGTGCGCTGTTCCGATCTGGAGAACCTTGCCATCCGGCATCAGCGTGTCGACTGCAAGCGTGTAGTCTGCTCCAGGGAACTTGTCCCACTCGGGGCGCTTTGAAACGATTGTAGGAACGGCAATACGCCTGTAAAACTCCTGGTATAACTCGATCGCCCGATCCACCTGCTTTGCTGCGTCATCCCAGTCGGCATGCACGGTGTGCGCCTCCTTAAACGAAGTGATCTCGCGCAGACGGATGAGCGGGCGGGTGTGCTTGGTCTCGTACCGGAACGTGTTCACGATCTGGTAGAGTTTTAGCGGCATGTCCGCGTGTGACCTGACCCAGAGTTTGTACATCGGATAGATTGCGGTCTCGCTTGTCGGTCTGAGCGCAAGCTTCATCTCAAGCGGGGTCACGCCGCCGTGTGTGACCCAGTAAACCTCGTCCTCAAATCCCTTGATATGCTCTGCTTCCTTCATAAATTCGTTTTCAGGAATCAGAAGTGGGAACAGCGCCTCCTCATGACCGTCGTTATCCAGAAGTTCTCTGATGATCGAATAGATGTTCTTTCGCAGTGAAAATCCGAAGGGGGGCCACACATAAAGCCCTTTTACCGGATACCTGATATCCATGATCTCGGCAGCGGCAAGCAGTTCGTGATACCACTCGCTAAAACTAGACTTCGGTGGAAGTTTTGGCTGCTGCACATTTTTCATTGGATGGAATTATGGGTGGCGTGGACATAAACCTTATGGGGGTGAATGTTCGTTTATGTGAGGGTTTGCAAAGTCCTGTCCTGGGGACGGTGTTGATTTTCCGGGTGATATTAACACTGACACAAGCACCCGCGCCCAAATTAACAGCCCCGTGCACGCAGAATATTGTACGTGTTTAGCCAAACCACGAGATTACAGCTAAACATATACGGAACCACGAGATTGCACAAATTTCCACAAGATTTCGTGTTAATCTTGTGTAATCTCGTGTAATCTCGTGGTTTTTTCACCTCAACTAAACACATACAGAATATTGTATGCGCTCCAAAAATTAGGATAAGAGGTATGCGGGATTCAATTTACCTAAATCTTGTGTTATGATCTGCTTTG
>DAOUXE010000175.1 GCA_030666765.1 Methanosarcinales archaeon | reverse complement strand
TGTGGGAATCTCTCAGTTCATCAAAGACGGCGAACTCAAACCCGGTGTGCAGGTTGCGCTTAATAAAGAACATCTATCGATCGTCTCGGTCATCCCCAGATCAGAAGACCCTTTAGTGCAGGCAATGGAGGTCATAGAATCTCCTGACATCGATTACGACCAGATTGGGGGTCTTGATAAGCAGATTGAGGTGCTCAGAGGTGCTGTGGAATTTGCACTCACCAAACCAGAGATATTCGAACGCATCGGCATAGATCCACCAAAAGGCGTTTTACTGTTCGGCCCACCAGGTACGGGAAAGACCCTTCTTGCAAAAGCGGTCGCCACCCGGACGGATGCCACATTTATCCGTGTGGTCGGTTCCGAACTCGTTCAGAAATATATTGGTGAGGGCGCGCGTATGGTGCGCGACGTATTCGAGATGGCGCGGAAGAAAGCACCCGCGATCATATTCATCGACGAACTAGACTCGATTGGAGCGGTACGGCTCGACGATGCCAGTTCCGGAGGAAGAGAGGTCCAGCGCACGCTCATGCAACTCCTATCAGAGATGGACGGATTCAATTCGAGAGGTGACATCTGTATCCTTGCAGCAACCAACCGTTGGGATATACTCGATCCCGCGCTGATCCGCGCAGGACGTTTCGACCGGCTGGTCTACGTGCCCATTCCGGATCGTGAAGCATGCGTCAATATCCTGCTCATCCATACGGACAAGATGCGACTTGCAGACGATATCGATTTTGATCGTATTGCGGCACTGGCAGATGGTGCAAATGGAGCTACGTTACGGGCGATCGCGATGGAAGCTGGTATGTGTGCGGTGCGCGAGGATGCGGATGCGGTACACCAGAAGGATTTTGAGGATGCGGTCAAGCACATAATGAACCCCGAGGGTATGATAGAGCGGTATTCGGAAGGCATGTTTGCGTGAAGGATGCGATAAAAAAATGGGATTGATTTTAAAAAAAGTATTGCATAGCGGAGGGGTATTTGTGCCAGAGGGTGCAGTAAATATATTCCTGCGCGTACCCAAAAGTTTCTTATCAGCGCCTTATGAACTGCAAGATGATGCGGTTGTTCTTGGAGAGATATTAGGGGTTGAAGAGGTCGGGGGGGAGTTTGAAGCAGATGAAATGATCGGGAAAGGGATTGAGCTTGTATTGCGTCAAGGTTACCTCGGATCCGATGATTGGCTACATTTATCAAGAAATTCTTGGCCACTTTTGCGAGATTATGGGATATTTCCAGATTATTTCCGGATTACAGTGATATTAAAAGAAATCAGAATTGCTGGGAAAACCATACCAATCTACCCGAAGAGGGATGTTATGGCATGAACGTCGATGGCAGGGGAATATTGGAGATCAAAAGAAGGAGAGAAGTTGCAAATTACTATTATGACAATTTTAGGAGACATTATGAAACCAAAAAGTTCTCAAAAGCATCCGAATTTCTCTGGGGGGCATTGAACGCATTGGTCTATGCTATAGGTCTGTTTTATGGCAGAAAGTTAACGACGCATAGGTCTGTTGTGGATTTTGCAAAGGAGCTGGCATCGGCATACAAAGATAAAGAGATGGGGGAGTTGATATACGATGCAGAAACCATCCATGCGAATTTCTTTCATGATTTCATGGACGAATATAACTTTGAAAACTATAGACGAAAGACCGAAAAACTATTGAAAAGGTTGGTTGAGATTCTTGATCATGAAATGCAGACACAGTTTCAAGGACGATGAATGGGTGATCAATTGAGCGATATGGATGACCCTGTTGTGCGCCAGTATCTGGTAAAGATCATTGGGGCGGACGGCGTAGAGATCCTCGAGAAACTGCCTGAGGGAGAGATCGTCGATGAGGTCGTTGCAGAAGAGATCGAGATGGATATAAACGTGATAAGGAAGACGCTCTTTAAACTGCATGAGAACCGGCTTGCAGGGTATCGGAGAGAGCGCAACCCTGATACCGGCTGGCTAACGTACCACTGGACGCTCTATCCGGAGAACCTCGGTGACCGTATGGATCTCGAGTTTGAGCGGTTGCTTGACAATTTAAAGGTGCGGCTCGAATTCGAGATAAATGGTGTATTTTACATCTGCAACCACAAATGCGCGCGGTTTCTATTTGATACCGCATCCGAGACCGATTTTATCTGCCCGGTCTGTGGAGATGAGCTGTTTTACCAGGATAATGAGGAACTGGTGGATAAATTATCTGAGAGAATCTCAGAGATGGAATATGCTGTTCGGAAGTGATTTTTACAGATGTCTGATTATTTAGAAGAGACTGGAAAGACTAGAGATCGGTACAATCGCCTTGCATTGCTGTACGATCTCGATGATGTGTTATGGCTAGGTTCAAAGCAGTATTCACGAAAAAAATTGATAAAATCCACGAATCTTGGAGATTCCGGAATGGTGCTCGATCTGACAAGTGGTACTGGAAGGAACGCAGGGCTTCTCGCCAGATGGGTCAAGAACGGGACGGTTATCGGGATCGATATCTCCAGAAATGTGCTGAAAGTCAATCGATTGAGAAACAGTAAGTACGCGAATCTTCATCGTGTGCAGGGAATGGTCCAGTCGTTGCCTTTTAATGATGAAACGTTTGATGCAGTATTCTGCACCTGCGGTATGGACACCATCGATGGACCCGAGATTGCGGTATCCGAGGCACTCAGGGTTCTCAAAAAGAGTGGTACGATCAGTCTTCTCCACTTGAAGAGTAACAAAGGTCCGGTCGACGTTTTTAACTTTTTAAGCCGTTTTTACGCATGGGTCTGGCGTGCCGAGGGCGCAGACCTGCTCCCATACATGCGGCAGCAGGATGTCGGGATGCTGGTGTACAAGGATTTCCGGATCGCAGAGGCGATCATTGCGAAGAAGTTGTGAATAGTTTGTACATGATGAGTATAACCAGCAACAGGATCGCTGCTGCTATGCCGAGGTAACCGGGCACAAGATCTGTAAAGAGCTTTAAGATCACGAGAATAAATGCGAGCGCGGCAACCACTTTCAGTACCGGATGGGGGGGTAGTTGCGACACTTCACATCCTCCCAACGTGTGCCCTCCCGGAACTGCGAGACTCGGATCTGCATCGATCTCCTGATACGGTTCTGCGATTAGGTCGATGTTGAAACAGTCTGTATTCGCGCCATATCCTGCAGTCACGGCGATTCTTCCGTGCCGCTGCGTCCGGATATATACGGCCGCATCCACGACTGTCTTGCCGACCGCGGCAAAATCATTGCGCAGGAACCTGACACAATCTTCAATCTCGTTGCTGGCAGTCAGATTTATCTGTATTGGCGCGCCATAGTTGGTGATCTCAATCGAAAATTTAACGTCCTTGCCGCGGGGCAGTACCAACTCAACGTGTTTGGTCTCGAATTCGATGGAATTGAATCGGGTTCGATTCAGGATAATCTGCTGAGATGCTTGTTTTGGCCGATCCATATTACTCGCGGAGGTCTGGTGGGAGCATGTTTGGGATACCGTCCTCGATCGGATAGTATTCATCGCATTTCCCGCAATATAACGTGCCCGTAATAATCTCATCAGTCTCTTCTGTCACGTCCAGTTTGAGGTCGCCCTTGCATATGGGGCAGGCAAGAATGTCCATCAGTTCCCGTTTCATTAATAGTTCACCGAATCAGGAATGTGCCCACATTTATTAAATCTTTTCTGGTGCGGGAGGTTCTTACGTGCGGCAAGTTCTTATCAGTATATGAAAACCGCAGTAGAACGAATTTTTAATTGGGTAAAGTCATATCAAGAGACATCCCCGGATCAGATTGGTTGGACTCTTCGTTATGTATCCCCTCCAAATCAGAGGGTATCTCGAAGAAGTGAAAGTATACGGGATCCTTAGGGTTTGCCAGAAACTAACCTGTCAAAATTCGTATCATCCACCCACCTATCCATCCGTGATAAAATCGTCAAAGGGATCGTGAATGGTATGAATAAGCCGACTAAGGACGAGGCGGTTACCCGCCTCTCCTCGTCTCAGAACGGTACAAGAAAGTTTCCCTTCATACCGCTCAAGCATCTCATAACCCTTTATGTATC
>DAOUXE010000227.1 GCA_030666765.1 Methanosarcinales archaeon | reverse complement strand
TGTAAGAGTGAGCGTTCCCGGACTTGAGGTCTATTCGATGGATTCTGAGCGGGTTGGGCCGCTGTGTAAACATGAAAGGAAGAAAAATCGTCGTCTTCGTAGGACCAAGCGTGGATAAGGAGACTGCAAAGGAGATCCTTGGTGGGGTGTATGATGTAGAGTACCTGCCGCCTGCAAAGAGAGGGGACGTTTCAAAAGCGGCTAACGATGGCGCAGAGATTATATGTCTCATAGACGGCGTATTCTTCCAGGATTCTGCGGTAGCTCACCGGGAGATCCTCTATGCTCTGAAGAAGGGGGTTAAGGTGATTGGATCATCGAGTATGGGGGCACTCAGGGCATCTGAACTGGATCTGTATGGGATGGAAGGGGTTGGGAAGATATATGGGTGGTACAAGAGTGGAAAACTCGTATCAGATGACGAGGTTGCTCTTTTCTTTGATCCGGTGTATTTCAAGCCCCTCTCTGAGCCGCTGGTCAACATACGGTACAATCTCCGGATAGCGGAAGCAGAAGGGGTGATCGACAGAGATGCCTGCGAGAAGATTCTAAAGATCGCAAAATCGATGTACTTCCCTGACAGGACATACCAGCAGATACTCGATGCTGCTGGGGGTGTGGTAGGTGTTGAGGCGCTCAAGCGTTTCAGGAGGTTTATCGAAGTGGAGAAGAGGGATATCAAGATGGAGGATGCGATCGAGGCATTGAAGAGGGTACGGGACATAAAAGAGGTCACGGAATGATGATCAAGGTAAAAGCATTCGCAAGATTCAGAGAGGTATTCGGAAAGGAACTGGGCGTCGAACTGGACGGAAAAACCACTGTGGTGGATCTGCTCACCGGATTGTGCGCACCGCACGACGCGCATGACATAATACTCGACGAATCCGGTGGAATCAAGAAGTATGTGAACATACTGGTAAACGGGAGGCATATCCAGTCCTTAAGCGGGGCCCAAACCGAACTTGCAGACGGCGACGAGGTTGCGATATTCCCTCCGGTGGCAGGTGGTTAGGATGATTAAGATTACAGAAGAAGATTTCAAGATCGATGAGATGATATGGAAGGCGAAGCACCCGGATGCAGGAGCGGTAGTCACGTTCCTTGGTATCGTGCGGGATGACGATATCGTTGGCATGGAGATCGAGGCGTATACCAAACGCGCCATACAGGAACTCGGCCGGATAAGAGACGAGGCACTCGACCGGTTCGACCTAACCTCTCTTGACGTCATCCATCGCATAGGAACGCTTGCTGTGAGCGATAACATACTGCTCATCGTGTGCGGCGCCCCGCACCGGAAGGATGCGTTTACTGCATGTGAGTATGTGATCGACGAGCTGAAAGAACGGGTGCCGATGTGGAAGAAGGAACTGTCAGAGGACGGTTGCCGCTGGGTTGAGGGAGCTATGAAGGAGACGAGATGAACATCTGCCAATCACCTGCAACACGCGTGGATGATGATCGTGTCGCAGAGGCTTTTGATGATCTCTGCATCGAGGAATCTTTCCGGTTATATTTGAATAACGAGTTTATCTGTGAGTTGATCGCAAGTCCGTCCCAACTTGAGGAACTGGGGGTGGGTTATATCATCTGCAAAGGGCTTGCATCAAGTGTTCCCGGTGTGCAGGTATCAGGGGATGAGATACGCGTGCATGCAGAGGCGCCGGAAGAGAAGCGTACAACCGAATCTTCCGTTACAATCGAAAAAGACTATATTTCCGAGGTCATGGATTCGCTTGTATCTGAAGTCTGGGAAAGAACCGGAGGAGCGCATTGTTCTGTTCTCTTCTCTGATGGAAGACTGATTGCAAGGAGTGAGGATATAGGAAGGCATAATACGGTTGATAAAGTCGTTGGATATGCTATTCTTAATAATATCGATCTATCTACGTGCGTTCTCGGATGCAGCGGCAGACAACCGGCAGCGATGGTATCAAAAGCCGCCAATGCCGGCATCCCGATCGTGATATCGAGATCTGCCGCCACCGATAAAGGAATTCGCACGGCAGATCTGGCAGGATTAACGCTGATATGCTTTGCAAGGGGAAACAGGTTCACGGTCTACACCCATCCCGACCGGATCATACTGCGTCAAGGATTGTGAGGACTATGCTGACAAGGGCGGGATCAGAGAGATTAGAGGGGGCGGAGAGATACGAAAGGCAGATACTGCTACTCGGAGAGGACGGGCAGGAACGGATCAGGGATGTAAACGTCTTTATTGCGGGCGCCGGCGGACTCGGCTCTCTATCGGCAATTTATCTTGCGGCAGCAGGCATCGGCAGGATCACAATCGTGGACTTTGACACCATCGACCCAAGTAATCTGAACCGGCAGATCCTGCACTGGAGCGATGATGTTGCGCGAATGAAGATAGATTCTGCCAGAGAGAAACTGGTAAAAATCAATCCTGATGTCGAGATAGAGGTCATAGCAGAGAAGATCGATGAAGGTAATGCCTCCGAACTCGTTGGCAGCTCTGATCTGGTCGTTGATGCGATGGACAACTTTCGTGCAAGATACTTGCTGAATAAGGCGGCGATAGCAAGGAACATCCCGTTATTTCATGGGGCGGTTCACGGGTTTGTCGGGCAGGTAACAACTGTGATTCCGGGGGAGACTGCATGTCTAAGGTGCATATTCCCGGACGATCCGCAGGAAGGAGTTTTTCCGATCATCGGCGCGACATGCGGTGTTGTGGCAAGCATTCAGGTTAATGAGGTTCTGAAATACATCTCATGTACCGGAACACTCGCAACGAACAGACTCCTCTTCTGGAACGGAGCAGATGCAACGATGAGCGAGATACGGGTCGAGCGGGATCCGGGATGTGTCGATTGCAAAGGAGCTGGGGTGAATTGATATGAGTAACGCGCTTCTTCTGCTTGGGTGTCCGGAATCTCCGGTTCAGACCGCAATTGCACTATATCTTGCAAACAAACTCAAGAAAGATAGTATCGATGTGACAGTCGCGGGGACAAAATCTGCCATCGCTCTTCTGAAGGTCTCTGATCCGGAAGGGAATTACGTTTTGGAAACGGCGGATCTGGACTCTTGTATAGAAAATCTCGCTGAAAAGAAGGTGGACTTCGATCTCTGCTTCGTATTTGTGCGTAACGATGCCGGAATATCCTACCTCACCACATTAAGCAGCATATCGTACGCAAAACTTTTTGCGATCGTCTTTGGAAGCGATGCGGATTCGCTTGCAGATACGATCGATTTTGAATGCGAAAAAATTGTTTACAAAACCGGTCACAACCCGGTTCCACTGAAGAATCGCATAGATCGGGTGATGGCATGGGATGCATAGAACAGATGAAATATGAGGTAATCCTTAAGAATAC
>DAOUXE010000224.1 GCA_030666765.1 Methanosarcinales archaeon | reverse complement strand
GACTATGCCAGCGTGGGCGCATCAGGAGATGATGATCCGACCGATTCGGGCTCTACATACATCTTCAAGCGGGACGGCACAGCATGGGTCCAGCAGGCAAAGATCACAGCCAGTGACGGCACAGCTGGTGCCACATTCGGCGAGTCCGTCTCGATCTCAGGCGACTATGCCCTCATGGGCGCACCCGGAAATGAGTCCGCTTATGTCTACAACCTGTTGAGCCAACAACCCGCTACGCCTAACCTTTTGCACACCACGGGTAACGACTGGGTCAACTACACCTGGTCACCAGGAACTGGGAACGTCCCGAACTCGTATAATGTGAGCATGAATGGCCTGTGGGAGAACGGAACCACATCAACATACAAGAATGCGACTGTCGGTGTCGGTGGTTGGGCAAACATCAGCGTATGGGCATGGAACACATCCGGCATCATTGGGATACTCTCGGCAGATTGCGCCAGCGATGAGGTGCAGGCATTGGGTGTAGGCATTTCATACATACCACCGACTCCAGGACCTCTTGGGAACGACACAGGAAACTATTGGGTTAACTACACGTGGTCTGCCGGAACTGGGAATGTCACTGATTTGTACCATGTCAAGATGAATGATGCATGGACAAATGACAGCGCAGCAACGTTCATGAAGGTGAGTGTAGGTCCGGATGGATGGGCGAACATAACCGTGTTTGCATTCAATTCATCAGGTACCGGAACCCTTTCAGCAGGCAGTGTCAGCGATACTGTGCAGGCACCGAGTGCAGACATCCCATACACCGGCGGTGGCGGTGGCGGTGGCGGAAGCGGCACATACCCGCCAGGATGGTTCGAAACACCGACCGCGACCGCAACGAAAGCACCGACAGCATCGGCGACCGAGACAGATACGCCGGGCGAGCGCGTGACACCGGGACCGGAAGAGTCGAGACCCACAGCGTCGAAGACGACTACGCCGGAGGCGGAAGGCACCGCGACAACGACGCCGAAGAAGGGTGCGCCGGGCTTCACCGCGATATTCGTGATTGCAGGGCTGCTTGCAGTAGCTTACGCGATGATGCGGCGAAGAGAGTAGGCGACAGCACGGCGATGACGGGCGAAGGGAGCGATCCCTTCACTTTCTTTCTTTTTTTGGTTCTGATGTTCTTTTGAGAACCACAAAATCCGTCCGAACCAGTATTTTTTGTGCTCGGGGGTGCGGATGCATCCGAAAGTCTTAAATATCAATGCATCCATTTTGTGTATCATGGTTATCACACTACTCCAAACACCGATCGAGCTATCCAATTACCCGCTTATAATCGGGCTTGCCATACTCGTATATGCGGTTTTTGCAATCCGGTTCACCAAGGTTTACGTGGCGCTGCTCTCGACACTGGCGTTTGCCATAATCTATGTGATGCTGGTCGCAGTCGGCGCTCTCGCAATATAATGCCTGAGATTTGGGTACCTGCACTCTAACGCAGTTCCTCGGTGTTTAAGTTAATCGAGATCTCTGCGATATCCGCCCCGTATTCTGCAATCCGCCGCAGGCTCTCAAGGATGAAGCTTACTTCTGTTATGTTACACTCCTTCCGAATCTCTTTATCAATAGCAATCCCCATCGCAACGACCTCTGCCGCATCTGTTATGACGCTGTTTGCATCCTTTGTATTCTCCTTTGACAGCGATGCTATCCCCCTCATAAAGATGTCGTGTGCCATCTCCCCCATCTCGCAGATCCGGTCGATCGATTCCACCCCGCTATCCAGTTCGATGATGTTTCGCGCAATCTTTTCGGCATGATCGCCGATTCGTTCCATGCTCTTTGAGATCAGCCGGTACCCAAGGCATTCCCGCGGGTGGGTTATCCCGATCTTCTCTGATAACCCCGGATCTTCGATAGCCGCCTTCAACTGCCTCACGATCAAGAGGTAGAAGCGGTCAACCTCGTCATCCCTCTGGATGATGTCCTCAGCAAGTTCCAGGTCGCGATTGCGAAGCGCATGTAAGGTGTCCTCATGCATCGAGGAGATGAGCCGCGTCATACTCTGCATCGCTTTTGCAAGCGGCAGATCGCGGTAGTTAAGAAGACTCTGCAGTATCAGTTCATCATGCGACTCCCCAACTACCTCAAGCCCGATCAATCGCTGCCGTACAGCATCCTTGATCCATTTCCGGTCTGACGCGCCAAAACCCCCCGGCGAGATTAACTTTATGATATCGTATCCTACCAGGTAGTGCGCAACAAGCAGCCTGAGATTATTATCCTGGCTCTCGCCCGGAACCAATTTGATGGTCGCCTCGTAGATATGTTTGTCGGTCTTTGGCTGCGTGGTCAGCAGAAGCGACCGGTCTGGCTGCGCTGCAAGAAAAATCTCGTCTCCTGCCGCAAGCCCGATCTCTCGTGCCCACTTGATCGGCAGCGATACGATGAGTGTTGCGCCGCCTGTAATCTGCACCTTCCTCTTCTCTGGGGTCATGTTCTATATAGTATATCTATATCCTATATAAACGATACCAATATGTACTATGACGCCTGAACGAAAGCGTATGATCACACCAGAGGAAGTTGAGCACATCGGATGGCTTGCGCGCATAAAACTGACCGAAGAGGAAAAGGAGCAGTATGCAGAGCAGATGAATGATATACTTGACTATTTTGGGAAGATTGACGAGATAACGACCGATGTCGAGCCGACATACCACGTGCTCGAACTTCACAACGTATTCAGGGATGATGTGACTTCCGGTTCACTGGAACAGGACGCAGCACTTGCAAACGCTCCAAAGGCGAAGGATGGGTTTTTCAAGGTTCCAAGGATTATGTAATCTCTTTTCTTTATTTGTGGAAAGTTTTGGAAAAGTCTGCAGGGTGTCCATAGTGGTTACCGAAAAAAAGCAGCAAAAGTACAGACTCGAGTAAGGGAACTCACAAATAAAAATCTCCTACCCACCAGTTTTACATACGGGTTTCTTGATTGACAATAGCTGATGGAAATGTGCGTACCCGCGCATTGAGCGTAGCGTGCTTCAATTGACCAAAAACGCGAGATTGTGCAAGTGAACGAATCGCTTATGCACACAAACGGTGGTTGAGTAGAAGATGCTCGATAATAAGGGAACTCCCAACTAATAAACTACCATCCCATGTTTTACATACTAACCTCTTGATCGATAATAGCTGATAGAATTATGCGCATCCACATATTGAGATTTCAGTGAGATTAACGAGTAAGTATTATTACAATTGCAGTCCAAAACAGGTTCAATAAATCCGTAGGATGGTTTGTAAATCAAATCGCAACCATATCTGCGATCTTCTGGTATGAAATCATTCAGAGCTACTCATTCATCGATGGGAATAAAAGAACCGCTACAGAAACCATGAAATTG
>DAOUXE010000074.1 GCA_030666765.1 Methanosarcinales archaeon | reverse complement strand
TCAGGCGTCTTATCAAACCGCACCCGAACAAGCCGCGGGAACCGAAGCGCATATCCCGACGCATAATGCTTGCTCTTCTGAATCTCCTCATACGCGATCTCAAAAACAACAGCAGGCTGCAACTCAATCGCCACCCCATCCTCTGAGATAATATACTGCGAAAAAAGCTCAGTCAGTTCTGCTAACTGCTCATCGGTTATGCCTGTGCCGACCCTGCCGATCTCGAGGAACTCTCCGGTATTCGTATCATAACATGCAAGCAAGTACGAGCCGATCAGGTTCGCACGCCGCCCTTCGCCCCAGTCAGCTCCGACAACGACGAGATCAAGGGTTTCCATGATCGGTTTCACCTTAAGCCAGTTCTTGCCGCGTTTTCCTGGAGAGTACAGGGAATCCGGGTTCTTCAGCATGACGCCCTCGTGCCCGGCATCGAGAGCCGCCCGGTAGACTGCGTGCGCTATAGCAGGATCGTCCGTCAACACCTGCTCTGCCACCCTTAACTGCTCATGCTGCGACACGATCGCATCGAGCCGTTCTCTCCGGGTATGGAGATCCTCATCGATCAGCGAGACGCGGTCAAGGTACATGATATCGAAGAGATTCAGGTAGAGCGGGATCTTCCGCACCATCGCTGATATGTCGTACTTCCGCCGGAACCGCTTCAGAATCTCCTGGAATGCAAGTGGCTTACCATCATCCCCGACAGCAACCACCTCGCCATCAAGAATCGCCTGATTCGCGGTTATCCGGGATTTTACCAGTTTTACGATATCAGGAAGCGAGTTTGTCACGTCTTCGAGTCTTCTTGAAAATATCCGGACGTGGTCACCGTCCTTGTGTATCTGCACCCTCGTGCCATCAAACTTCCATTCGATTGCATACATTGTTGTGATGTCGTCGAAACTGTCGAACTGGGCAAGCACAGCAATTCTCATTTTGGAAATTCTCGCTGTCCTCGATGACTCGAAACAGCAAAAAAGATAAGATTATAATAATTTTCCTTAAAAAATATGTTATTTTTTTACTTTATACCGCGTTAACTATTCGCATAAGATGATGATAGTATGCGCCAAACAAAATTACAGTTCATAATTAGAATTGCTGTGATCAATCCGATCCCAGCTCTCCGAGAACCTCGCCTAACTTATCAAAGTTCTCCCCGAATGCGGTCCAGTTCGTGCCCATGGAATCGAGAATAGCATCATAATGCATCTGTGCTTCTGCTATCAGCGCATCAGTCGACTTCTCCCCTTCTTCCGCACCCGCCTCCGCCGCACTACCCGGTCCGGTTTCACCGAAGAGTGCAACGAGTGCGCTCGCAAAGTCTTCCTCCATCACCACACTCTCGCCGTCTGAGACCAGCACCCGCTTGAGTTCCGGTAGTTGCCCGGTCTCTGCCTGTATGTAGAGCGGCTCTATGTACAGGATCGAATCCCCAAGCGGTATCACCAGCAGGTTCCCTCTCGTCACCCTGGATCCTTGTAGTGACCAGAGTGTTAATTGTTGTGATATCTCTGCATCCTGATCGAACTTCGCTTCGATTTGCAGGGGACCGTATACCAGTGTATCTTTGGGGAATTTATAGAGTAGTAGCTCTCCGTAGTGCTCCTCATCCGAACGTGCGGCAAGCCATGCAACCATGTTGTCCTTCTTTATTGGTGTTACTGACCTCATCAGGACGAATTCCCCCTTCACCCCTCCCGGAAGCTTTATTATGACGTAATATGGATCAACCAGAACCTGTTCACCTGTCCCGTACACCTCGCTTGGGATCTGCCATGCATCTTCCTTGTTGTAGAAGACCTTGACGTTGTTCATATGATATGTGTTGTAGATTGCGGACTGGACCTCGAAGAAAGTTTCGGGGTATCTGACATGTTTCTTAAGCCCGTTCGGCATCAGGTCAAAGGACTTGAAGTACCCTGGGAAAATTTTTGTGTATGTTGCGATTACCGGGTCAGTGGTATCGACGATATAATACGTCACGTCCCCGTTGTACGCATCGACCACGATCTTTACGGAGTTCCGCATGTAATTGATAGAGCCGTGCTTCTCTGAGTATGGGAATTTGTCTGTTACGGTGTATGCATCCAGCATCCAGAAGAGTCTGCCATTGCTGATGACGAGATACGGGTCTTCGTCAAGTGTGAGGAACGGGGTGATCTTTGAGATCCGGTCCCTGATACCCCTCTCAAACATGATCCTGCTCTCCGGAGTGATCTCTCCGGATAGCATTATCTTGATGTCAGCAAAGCGCATCGCCATCAGCAGTTCCTTTGTGGATGAGTCCAGCTTCACCCCTCCGCGTCCATCGTAGTGGATGTACTCATTGGCACCCCCCACAGGGTAATCAAACTCCGATGTTCTGGTATTTACCATCACGAAGTCATTGTCCATCTCGCCATAGTAGATCTGTGGCACCTCGATTCGCAGTTCTTCATCCGAAACCGTGTATATGGGAGGAATATCTTTTATGAGGTAGTTTGGCATGCCCTGTTTTGTGACGCTGTTTACAGGGCTCATCACGACACCGAAACCGTGCGTATATACCAGATGGAGATTCACCCACGTCTTTGCCTGAGCATGAAGCCGTTCCTGATTCATCTCTCTTGGAGCAATCATTACCTCGGTGTAGTTTCCGTTGATATCGTACCGGTCGATGTCAATCCCCGAAAGGTCATAATAGAGCCTCATCTCCTGTGTTTGCTTGTACGTCTGTATAAGCGGTCTCCAGTCCAGAATCCTTACATTATCCAGCGTCTCCGTCGCGTTCGATAGGATTTCAGGAGTCATCATCTCGACAGAGAAGTCTTTCTCCTCCACGTCAGTTAGTCCATAAGCGATCTTTGTGAACTCGATGTTACTCTTGATGTATGGCTGTTCCAGCTTCTCCTCGTTTGGCGAAACCTTGAAAGCCTGCACAATTCCCGGGATCACAGACGGAGCAAGTATAGACACCAGTAGATAAATCACGATTACGGACACCAGCATATTCCGTTTTCCCGGGTTCGGCTTCTTTGAGACTGCAAATATCCAGACGTAACACAGTACTGCGATGATTACTGCCATGATCATTAGTATCCGGATTACCGGCAGGTATGCGACGACATCGGCGTAGCCAGCCCCTATCACGATCCCTTTTTCAGAGTACATGACTCCGAATCTGGCAAGGTAGTGACCTGCAGCGAGAAGAACGAAGAAGAATGAACCAAGGACCACCAGGTGCACCAGTGCCTTCTGCCCCATGTTCGAGACTGCTAGTTTGAAGTCAGCACTGTATGTTGTACCGTTTTGTGCGATGATCTCTGGCTGTTTGAAGAAGTGGACTATGAAGGACTGCAGGTAATCTGTTAGCACCAGGAGGGTCGTAATTATTACACAGGCCATCAGGAAGTTCCGGAAAGCCATCATGAATGGTAGGGTGAAGACATAAAAGGATACGTTCTTTGCAAAGATCGGATCATACAGGTTAAAGGGCACCTGATTCAGGTACTGTAGCACTACGAACCATTTGGCGGAGCTTGCAATCCCTATAAAGAGGGATATTGCCATAACAACCATGAACTTCCGCTTGAAAGAAAATTTTGACTCGTTTGACTTTGAAGATATCCGGAGATTGGTCAGGGCAAACGCGAGGAAAAACGATGATGAGAGTACAAATAGGAGTGCCTTTGCCTTTAAGCTGATCATGAATATCCGGGATTCGCCAAGAGCATCGAACCACCAGTAATCGGTGCTCAGCCGGACTATCCCGGATACGGACAGGATGAAGATCACCAATAGGGTGATGGCAATGGCTTTGAATAGATCCCGGTCCTGCTTCATATAGGTGGACAAGGGGCGCATCTTTTATAAAGACTGTGGAAAAACTCCTCGGTGTTGCAACCAGAGAGCATAAGTCTTCGACCGCGGCATGCACCCGAACTGGTGTGGGTTGGGAGTTTGGTTAATGGTGGCTCTCTGTAATTCGCTAGTGCATACGCTCTTTCACTTCTCCAGAGGATCACAGAGAGTTGTTATTTTCATCTTTCACCTCCTCTGTGTCACTCTGTGTACTATGTGTACTATGTGGTTTTCTGAGACTTTATTTGGAAAATATCAAAATCCTTGAGAGGTTTGGTCACCGCAACGCAAGATACCAAAGACCCGACCCCAGAAGATTCCAGAGATCCAACAAAATCCCGTGGAATCACTGCATCCACAAATTTTACCGCAGAACACACTCGAAAGTTGATAATGAGATTGATCGGAACGTTTATGTGCTATGCGGGCTGATTGTATGAATATGGTGGGTGTAGGGGGATTGGTATGGCATGAATACTGTGGGAAAACGTATGTGGCTACTTATGTCTATCACATTATTTCTGTATGTCCCGCATGTAGCTGCATGGTCTGACTGCGGCCAAGGCAAGGGCGATCCTTATGGTATGAGGCTACCGGACAAACTACATCCAACTGAGGGTATATACCTTGATCAACTCGATGATGGTGAAACACTCCGGTTGGGTGCGTTTAACATACAGATATTCGGAAAAAGCAAAGCAACGAAGCCCGAAGTCATGGAGGTGCTTGGAAAGATTATCCGTACTTATGATATTGTTGCCATACAGGAGATCAGGGATAAATCCCAGACCGCGCTTCCTGCACTGACCGATGTCGTGAATGCGAACAGCAGCGCACCATACGACTATATCGTGAGTAAACGGCTGGGGCGCACATCCAGCAAGGAGCAGTATGCCTATATCTACAATAACCAGATCGTTGAACTGACCGGCACGCCGCACACATACCCGGAACCTAATGGCACCGATCCGTTCCACCGGGAACCATACATCGCATCTTTCAGGGTGCTTGATGGCAACTTCGATGCCACCCTCATCGCGATTCACACCGATCCGGATGAGGCAACCGAAGAGATAAACGCACTCGATGATGTGGTCAGGTATGCACAAAGCACGCATCCTGATGAGAATGACTTCATTGTTATGGGCGACCTGAACGCCGACTGTACTTATTTCGATGAAGATTCAAATTCTACGATGCACAGCAGAGGGTATTACTGGTGCATAAGCAACAGCGTTGATACGACCACAAAACCCACCGACTGCACTTATGACCGTATCATACTCACGAATCCGGCAGTATCGGACTTCACAGGGGACGCGGGTGTGTTCAGGTTCGATGTCGAATACACCTTAAATGTGAGCGAGACGACCGCGGTATCGGACCATTATCCGGTATATGCGGAGTTCCGGTGTGACCGGGATGCGGATTCCGACCCATCGCCAGAAGTTGTACGTGCTGTGATCGCGCTCCGGATCGCAGTTGGCAGCCGCGAATACGATCCGGAACCGGACATTAACGGTGATGGCAGGGTGACCTCGCTTGATGCGCTGATGATCCTGCAGGCGGCGGCAGTATGATTGATCGCACCGATCCTGCCACCTGGTCGCATCACTGCCCAGCCATCCGTTTAGTCTTAACCGAGCGCTGGTGCTGTGGCTAACAGCTCCGATGCCATCCGGACGGTACGGCACCGGCGAGTTCATCAACGCCACGAACCGGAGTATATGGGCATGGCTGTACCCGAACCTCAGTTATTCGGACTTGGGTGTAAGCGGTCCGGACGAATCGAGCTTGAAAGTGTGGAAATACAACGGCACTGCATGGGTTGAGGATAGGTGAAATGGTTCGCGGTATCCGGATACTGCAAACAATGTTGTTGGTGTAAACATCACAAGTTTCAGCGTGTTTGCACCGATGGCGCCATCGGCTCCTGATCTAAAATTTCCTTCACTCTGCCTATTTCACCACTTTCCAGACGAACTTTAATTCCGTGTGGATGTGTCCGGGAATTTGTTAATATGCGTTGAACAACTCCTGTTGTGAGTTTACCTGTTTTTTGGTCCTTTTTTAATACGATTGCAACATGTGATCCCAAATTAATAGTATCTCTAATAGTTCCATTCATATACATTCCTCCTACCAATATTTTTCTCGTGATGGTAGATAATGTTTACGGATTTTAACTTTTTTTCACTAGTTAAAGATTGCTCGTTCTGAAGAGTTCTGTGCAAGTACACCCTGGCAACTATAGGATGAGAGAATGAATACGTACGCCCGGAAAATACCTATACCGTTATTTGCATTTTGTTGTTAGGTGCTGCATCCTATCACAATAT
>DAOUXE010000198.1 GCA_030666765.1 Methanosarcinales archaeon | reverse complement strand
TCGCTCATGTTTTTTTTTCAGGTATATCAGAAAAAATCCGATAATCGCGATCGCGAGTACTGCAATGACCGGAACCGGAATGCCGGACATTAGAGGTGATTGTACCTCATAAACCGTTAATTCCTTGTCGCCTTCGACTCCGCTCTTATGTTCAAGAACTAAAACCGCATTAAACGGGTGCAGGTACTGTTCATCTCCCCTTTTAAAGATTACTGTATTGTTGTGGCTTATCAGGTCGTCAGATACGTTGAAATGGTCAAAATCCAGGTAGCTTCCTGTTTTCGCTCTTCCCACGTCTTTTCCGAGGAGTTTTGAGTTGAACCACAGTTCGTCAATCTCCCCCCCGGTTCCTGCAATCATCACCGTCCACAGGTCTGCTTTTTCGACAGTCTCGGTCTTCACATCCCCCGAGAACAACGCCTCTCCTTGATCTTTAGTGCCGCCATCAGCAGTCGCCTTGTTAAGCGCATAGTTCCCCTCATCGATCCAGAATTGGGTGTAGGGCATGCTCTCGTTTTCATAGACTGTAACAAGAAATATCCCATAAGGGGCGCCGTTGTTGTTCTCATAAGTCGCCGAGATCACGTTAAGCCCTTCCTTAAAGGGGGCACCGGTGACATCGTACGCATAGCAGCATACCCCCCATGCAGCAATATAATCGGGTTCTTCCCGTGTTTTCAGCTCGTTATCGTTTATTGAGACCGTCAGCGTGTCTCCTTTGTTGTAGTTCCACATCGGAACATACAGACGTGCGTAAATTATATTATCAGGAAGATCGAAATACTCGGTGTATGGGTCTGCGTATGTGAGTCCGTGCCCCCCCTCGATATGGACGCCGCCATGCAGGCTGCCTGATGCGATGGTGTAGAGTGGGGTGCCGCTACCCCGCCACTCGCCAGCAATAGCTGCTTGTGAAATAACCACGATGATTGCGATCGAAAGCACCAGAACCCGACCTTTTCGAATCCGGTTCATGCACCCAACCCCGGCGCGGTCCCACCAAAACCGATGGAACTCATGTATGTACCAACCACCAGAAACACGGCGATGTAGATTAACATAAGATAATCACCTAGCCTTAGTTGCAGTTCGTCTACAAACGTGCGGTTCTTTGTTGCACGAAACGCGCGCGCATCGGCGGCAATTGCAATCTGCCTCCCTTTGCGTAGAAGCCCGACCACCATCGGGAAGAAGATATGCCGCAGCGCCCTGATCTTCGTCCTGATGCCACCCTTGATCTCAAGCCCGCGCGCTCGCATCGCGTTTATGATTATCATGCTCTCCTCGATCATCGATGGTGCAAACCCGACCGCTGAAGACACCATGAACGCAATCTCGTTTGGAAATCCGATCCGGATATCTGTGAACGGTATCCTTGTAAACCGCACGAGTCCGACGAGTAGTTCGCTTGGGTGCGTGCTTGCAACAAAGACCGAAGCCGCACTCACAGTAGTCATAAACCGAAGCGACTGGATAAGCCCGTACCACGCACCCTTTGCGTAGAAATGTATCCCGCCAGTGATTGCTCCGATCACCGGAAATGTTGCAGGTAGGATTGTGAACGTCGGATTCGTAGGATCGCCCCAATAATAGAAGATGGACTGCGTGAGCATGAAACCAAAGACCATCGTGCCGAAGACGAACAGTATCGCACGGATCTTTGCCGCCGACGGTTTGACCATTATCCAGAACGGCAGCGTGGATAGAAACGCAATGAGCAGAAGTGATGGCGATCCAAACAACATGCTTAAAACAGACATTCCGAAAACCCACATCAGCTTCACCCGCGGGTCGAGCCTGTGCATACACGTATCTTTCCGCTCATACCGGAACAATCCTTTCATCAGAGCTTCGTGCTTCGTGCTAATATATAAGATTTATGTAGTAGGAGGGTACACGTCGTTACCAAACGGAACAAAACCATGATCGATATCCAAAACGTCAGCTACACCTACCCCAACATGTCCGAACCGACATTAAGAGGCATCAACCTGCACATCGATGATGGCGAGTTCGTGCTGCTTCTTGGCGCAAGCGGCTCCGGGAAATCCACACTCATACAGTGCTTAAACGGACTCGTACCAAAAATCGCAGGCGGAAACCTCGAAGGCGAGATCGTGATAAACGGGAAGAATGTCCGGAATTATAAAGTACATCAAATGGCATCGGATGTGGGAATCATCTTCCAAAACCCGGATACCCAGTTATTTTCACTTACAGTCGGAAAAGATATTGCGTTCGGACCGGAAAACCTCGGAATGCCAAAAGAAGAGATATTAGGGCGGATAGGTCGGGCTATGCACACCGTTGGTATGGAAAATATGCGAGATCGTTTTATCTTCACACTATCCGGAGGTGAGAAACAGCGGGTTGCGATAGCAGGCACGCTTGCGATGGAGCCGCATGTTATGGTCCTGGACGAACCGACATCTGATCTTGATCCGGTCGGCACAGGCGAGGTACTCGCTCTTGTCAGGCGATTAAATCAAGAAAAAGATATGACTATTATCTTAATCGAACACAAAATTGATGAAGTGGTGCATCTTGCAGATCGCGTCGTTGTTATGGATCAGGGGAAGATTATTATGGATGATACGCCAGATAAAATCTTTGGTGATGGACATGATCAGTTAAAAAGCATTGGCATAGCCCTACCTCAATTATCAGAGATTATTCATGCAATGAAAAATGGTTCTGGCGATTTCGAGGGGGATTTTCCAACCGGTTCATCGTATAATGCGATGCTTGCCAGATTATGCCAATTACTCTATGACAAACCTGCCAATATCGCACGATTCAGGACTGCTCACACACCACCCACCAGAACCGCACCGAAACCAAAGATCGAGATTAAGAATCTGCGACACACCTTTGAAGACGGGAAGGTTGCTCTCGACGACATCAACCTTGTGATCCCGGAAGGTGATTTTGTGGCACTGATCGGGCACAATGGTGCGGGAAAAACCACCCTCGTAAATCATTTGATCGGGTTTTTAAAGCCCGATAGTGGAACAATCTGTATCGATGGCAATGACATATCAGGTATGCGGGTGGCGACGCTCGCGCAGAGTGTGGGGTATCTCTTCCAGAACCCTGATAATCAGATCTTTACGGATAGCGTTACCAAGGAGCTGAAATTTGGTCTGGAAAACATCAAACTTAGTGGTACTGCCATCGAAGAGCGCGTGAACCATGCAATCTCAATGATGGAACTTGAAGAGTTTCGAGACCGACACCCACACTCATTAAGCCGGGGTCAGCGCCAGCGTCTCGCGGTGGCATCTATCCTTGCGATGGAGCCTGACATAATCGTGCTCGACGAGCCCACCACCGGACAGGACTGGGGGCATGTGAACAAGTTTCTGCAGCAGATCCGGCATCTGAATAAACTCGGGAAGACGATCATACTCGTAACTCATGATATGAACCTCGTGGCAGGATACGCCAGACGGACAGTTGTGATGGATAATGGCAAGATCGTACTGGATGGCGACACGAGGAACGTCTTTTCAGAGCAGGAAATTCTGGAAAAAACCGGAATAACGCTGCCTGTTATCACCAGACTCTCGCCAGACCTACTTAAGGAAGGGGTTGATATTCCACCGCTCCTGACCGTTGAGGAGTTAAGTGAGATGGTTTTTCCGGATTCCGGGTAGTGCCCTGGTAATTCCCTATAACATGAGTTTCGGCAATTCCTATTTAAC
>DAOUXE010000199.1 GCA_030666765.1 Methanosarcinales archaeon | reverse complement strand
ACGGTGTACCGGGTATAGGAGAATATCAAGAAATGATCACAGAGAGTCTACTGGCATCAGGGCATCGCGGTTGCGCAGGTTGCGGAGCATCGCTTGCAGCGAAGTTTGTTCTCGAAGGCGCTGGCAGCGACTGCATTATATGCGGCCCTACCGGTTGCCTTGAGGTATTCACAACCCCATACCCTGAATCAGCGTGGCGGGTCCCATACATCCATTCACTCTTCGAAAACCCTGCCGCAGTCGCGTCAGGGGTCGAGACCGCACTCGCTGCCCGCGGCAATACTCACACGAAGGTTCTTGTCATCGCAGGCGATGGCTCTACCTTCGATATAGGCATCCGCAGCATATCAGGCGCATTCGAGCGCAGGCATAACATAACGTATGTGTGCTACGACAACGAGGCATACATGAACACAGGCATTCAGCGCAGTGCATCGACGCCTTTTGATGCATCGACCACAACGTCCCCATCCGGAACGGTTTCTTACGGCAACCCATTCCCGAAGAAGGACATGCCCGCGATCCTTGTGGCGCATGGCTCGCCTTATGTAGCGACTGCAACAATTGCGTACCCAAAAGACGTGATCCGCAAGATAAAAACCGCTACCGAGACCGAGGGTCCGGCTTATGTCCAGATCCACGCGTCATGTTGCACTGGTTGGTACTTCGACAGTTCACTGGGCGTTGAGGTCACACGACTTGCAGTAGAGACCGCGCTGTACCCGATATTTGAGATCGTGGACGGAGAACTCGGGAAGGTACATAAGATCAAACAAAAGCCTGTCGAGGAGTACCTCCGGATGCAGAAGCGGTTTGCGCATCTGTTCAAGGATGAGGTCGGAAGAGCCGAAATTGCGAAGATTCAGGCAATTGCTGACCACAATGTCGAGCGGTACGGACTTACGCGCAGGACCTGAATAGATATGTTATGTGAACTGTTCATGCGAGAGAGGCGCGCAGATGGATAGGTACGATCTACAAGATCTTGCGCTTATCAGGTATAGGGAGGCACGTGTGTTACTGGAAACCGGGAATTATGAAGGATTGTATTATCTTTGTGGATATGTGGCTGAATGTAAGTTAAAAGCAGGTATCGCAAAACAGACAAGACTTCACGATTTCCCAGACAAGAAGGTTGTTAACGCAAGTTACAGCCATAAACTTGGAGATCTTGTTAAGATCGCTGCTCTTGAAAAGAAGTTGGACGATAGGTTGGAAAGCAATCCGGATTTTGCAGATAATTGGAATACTGTAAAAGACTGGTCCGAGAAGAGCCGGTATGAAAACATACCGATAAAGAAGCGCAAGATCTCTATTCTGCGATCGCAGATGTAAAACAAGGAGTTTTACAATGGCTACAACAGCATTGGTAAAGCGAGATATACAAGAGAGGAAAGATCTGATAGAAGCTCTGGACAAGACAGAGTTTAAAGTAGACGCTTCTCTGTGGTTCTATTCGTCAGATTCCGACGAATGGCGGCTTTTAATCGCTTCTCCGTTTGTAGAAGAGAATGGTCCGAGGAACTCGTATGGTTTTATACGGTCGGTGCTGGCACAACCATCGCCGCCGTCAGGAATTTCTCTGAAAAATGTTTCGGTTCTGAGCCCAAAGAATCGATTAATAAAACTTATAAAGACGGCAATCAGTACAGGACCTGATATAGCTGGTATCAGATTTACACGAAATGTTATAAACAATACGCTGATAGAAGATGCCTACATCTACCGCATACTATGAAACTTGCAACAATCATGTGCTCCACACAATGGACAAAAGAAATACGAATCTGTGAGATGATATAATTGACTATAGAGAATGAAGATTTTATACGGATGAACTATACCGTGCGGTTGGACGACGGCACGGTATTCGACACCACCGACGAGGAAGTCGCAAAGGAACATGACATATACGATGAGAACACCCGATACGGTTCTTTCGTGATCATCGTTGGCAATAGGCATGTCGTGGAAGGGCTGGACGAGGATGTTGTCGGTAAGGAAGCCGGGTATCACGGGACGGTTGAGGTTCCGCCGGAGAAGGGCTATGGTGAACACAAAACGGAACTGGTAAAGACCTACCCCACATCCAAATTTACAGAGCCGCCTGTGAAAGGGATGCGGGCGATCGTCGATGAGCAACAGGGTCTGGTTGTCATGAAAGTCGGGCGCAGGGTGCGCATCGATTTCAACAACCCAATGGCTGGCAAAACCATAATATTCGATTATACGATCGAAGATCTGATCGATGACGACCTCGACAAGATCAAATCCCTGTTACAATCCTTCTTCAGGAGGGACTTTGATGTGGAGCTTGTCGATGAGACTGCTATAATCGAACCGCCAAGCGATCTCAGGCTAAATCGGAACTGGCTGATCATGAAGTCAGGGGTTGCAAACGAACTCCTCGGATCGATGGAACTGGATAGCGTGAAATTCGTTGAGACGTATCAGAACACGGACTAGGATCATGAAAGCATGTATTATGTGCGGTGGACTGGGCACGAGACTCCGTCCACTGACCCTTGAGCGGCCAAAGCCGATGATACCGCTTCTAAACAAACCCTCGGTCGTGCATTTGATCGAGCACCTGAAGGCCGAAGGGTTCACAGAAGCCGTGCTGACACTCGGTTATCTTGGCGAGATGATCGAAGAAGAGGTGCGGAAGATCGAAGGCATCGATATCGATTGCGTGTACGAACGAACCGCGCTCGGGACGGCAGGAGGAGTTAGGAACTCCAGATCGTATCTTAAAGATGGTGTGTTCATGGTCGTTGGCGGCGATCATGTCCTTGACCTGCAGCTTCGTGAGATATACCGGTTCCATGAGACAAACGATGCCATCGTCACCATCGGGCTGATATGCATCGACAATCCTTTCGAGTATGGGGTATGCGACATGGACGCAGATGGCGTGATCCACAGGTTCCTTGAAAAGCCAGAACCCGGAGAGGCATTCAGTAATCTCGTAAATACCGGGATATATGTCTGCGATCCCGAGATTATAGACTGGATCCCGGGCGGCGAGATGTACGATTTTGCAAAGGACGTCTTTCCTGCCCTGCTCGATGCTGGAAAGGAGATCGATGGCTTTCTTGTGCAGGGCAGATGGACTGACATCGGCAATCACGAGATGTACCGGAACGCATGTAAATGGAAACTCGATCAGATATCTGGCAGTGTAAGAATCCCCACACCACGGATCAGGGATCCAGTGGTGATCGGAGAAGGTTCCGATATCGCGGAATCGTCCATGATCGTTGGTCCGGTCGTGATCGGTGAGAATACAACGATTGGGGATCGGGTGCTGATCGGCCCGTACACAACGATCGGGTCGGGTTGCACGATTGAGGATGATGCGCACATCCTGACCTCGCACATCTATGACAACGTCCGGATTGGCAGGAAGTCACTCATCTTCAGTTCCATCATCGACAATGATTGTTACGTGCATGAGAATTGTTCGCTTGAGACCGGGACTGTGCTCGGTTCGAGGGCGGTTGTTTCCAATGGCGCAATCCTCTCTGGCGTCAGGATATGGTCAGATAATGTTGTAGAGCGAGGGGGGCATCTGCGGAGCGATATGGTCGATTAACTACGGCTCAACATACTTCAAATATGGTGCATACTGATTTATAACGCTATTTTGGCGTTGATCTGTATCATTCGCGATTTCGCGCCGATGCGGCAAGATTCGCGATT
>DAOUXE010000044.1 GCA_030666765.1 Methanosarcinales archaeon | reverse complement strand
GGCGTCCACATATAAAACCACGAGATTACACGAGATTACATGAGATTAACACAGAAATCTTGTAAAAATCCGTGTAATCGTGTGGTTCCTACCACTTAGTACCCGAGCATGTTCTGCTCAACCACCATTTCGTGCGCATAAGCGATTTGTTCACTTGTGTATCCCCGCGTTTTTGGTCAATTGAAGCACGCCATGTGAGCACATCTTTAGTAAAACAGGGGAAATAAAACTAATCAGATACAAAAAATAATACAGAATTTTACATCTTTTATCGGCTGTATGCAGATGACCTGTGAAATGCCTACTGTTACCGGAATGCTCATGTTTGGGGAGCGGTTGTTCCCCATTAACCGAAACACCGATGAAGAACCATTTAATCACCTCAAGAAATCATACAAACGCAGATCCGTGAGACTTGAACCTTATGCTGACCGCAGGTTTATCACCTATTGAGTATATAACCATCTTTCATGAATTGCTCGTTGCGGTTTCTTGGTGGATGTGGGGAGGTTGGCAGATCAGCAGTCCTGATCGACGATGACATCCTGCTTGATTACGGGATGAAACCAGGCGAGTCGTCTGACCATCCCCCCTCGTACCCGTTAAACGGGATCCACCCGCGAACGATCATCATCTCGCACGGGCATCTCGACCACTGCGGCGTGGTGCCGAATATCATGGACATCCATCCGCAGGTCTATAGCACGCCGATCACCAATTATCTCACCGCGTTTCTGGCAAAGGACACGCTCTCAATTGCAAGGCGTTCCGGACAGATGCCGATTTTTGATTCACAAGACATCCGGGAGTTCGCGCGGTCTGCCCGCATCATTGGTTATAGGGATCGCTTCGAGTGCGGCGAATATACAGCGCAACTCTACGATGCGGGACACATCCCTGGCTCGGCATCGGTTCTCCTCGAATCCGAAAACGGGATACGGATACTCTACACTGGAGATGTGAACCACACGGATACGCGTCTTTTGAACCGATCAGAGCCACAGCCGAAAGCCGATGTCATGATCACCGAGAGCACGTACTTTGGCACAGACCATGCACCGAGAAAGGAACTGGAACAGGAGTTCGTGGACTCAATCCGCGATACCCTAAATCGCGGCGGCACTGCGATCGTTCCGTGTTTTGCGATCGGGCGGACGCAGGAGGTTCTGATGATCCTCCACAAATACGGACTACATCCTTATGTTGATGGGATGGGCGTTGATGTCCTGCGGAGATTCACCCGGTATCCCGGATATCTGCGCGATTCGAATGCACTTCAAGCATCGTTTAGCAACGCAACCGTGGTGAAACCGGAGATGCGGGCGCAGATACTTAAGAACTCCCTCATCGTTACGACCGCAGGGATGTTAAATGGCGGACCTGCGCTCTTCTACCTCGGCAAGATACACGACGACCCTGTAAGCAAGATCCTTCTTACCGGATATCAGGTTGAGGGCACCAATGGCTACCACGCACTCGCGCACAAACGCTTGACCGACAGAAATCGGGTACTTCCCCTCCGCATGACTGTGGAGCAGTACGATTTCTCTGCGCACAGCGGCGACACTGAGCTTAAGAGGTCGGTGCAAAAGTTCTGCAACCAAGGCGGTGAGTTTGTGTTTATGATGCACGGCGATCGCACAGAAGAGTTTGCAGCATGGGCGGACGAGTATAAGGTCGATGCGACCGCGCCTGCAAACGGCGATGAATTCACGATCGGCTAAGGCACGGCAAAAACGACGAGAGGGGGATTTGAACCCCCGAGGTGCGAGGCACCACTGGATTGTTGCACAATATAATTTAGCAATCCAGCGCCATACCGGGCTTGGCTATCTCGTCATGCAGATATACTGGTTAGTGGGTGCTGGTATTAATCTTTTCGTACGTGTTTAGCCAACCACGAGATTACAGCTAAACACATACGGAACCACGAGATTGTACAAATTTCCACAAGATTTCGTATTAATCTTGTGTAATCTCATGGTTTTTTCACCTCAGCTAAACACATACATCTTTTCCGAAGGATGGGGGTGACATAACACATCATCCCCGAATCGCGGCGGTGACCAAAAGCCCGGAGACTTTTTGCTAGTTTCGAAATAGGGTTCTCAGGAAGAGTGAAAAAAATGCACGCAACTTGCCTTATTTGCCCTTTGACTTGATATCAGACTCTCCCGGCGGCAGGAACTTGGCGATCTGGTCAGGCGATGCAACGACCTTGATCGCTCTTCCAAACGCATCTGAAAATATCCGGTAGATCTTCTTTGCGATGTCATTCTGGTTAAACCGCCCCGGCACGATCTCAACTACTTTATCTGCATGATTCGAAACAGCAGAGACCGGACCCCCGATCAGATGCAGGTCGCTGGTTATCCCAATCGCGACCCCTACCGAAACATCCTTTAAGTAGTTCCGCGTGCCCCTGATGATGAATGCGCCTTTTGAGACGAACTCGCCATGTTCCGGGGTCTTTGAGACCTGATCCGGGTGCACCCAGTAACAGTCGCCTGTGTACTGCCCGCTCTTCCAGATGCTCGAATACGATATCGCAAACTGCGCCGCCTCTGCGATGGTCTGCTCTGAGACCTGAGCGCCTTTATCTACCTTGATGATCGTTACCGGCGCGCCCGGCGTCTGGCTGTGCATGAATATGTCCCGTTTCTCGAGATATTTCCTGACGATCTCCTCATTGCTGGTTGCACCGCGCCCTCCGATCACGAGTAATCCGTCTGAGGTTCTAAACCACCTATACTGATCATACCAGCGTGGTTTCTGGCGTTTGGGTGTTGGCATCTTCGATTTTGGCTTTTTGACTTGCTTTTTCAGCAGTTCCCTGGTGTTCTTGATCGCACGCACAGCGCCGTCCAGTTTCGAACCGATCTTCTTCGAGCGGTCATAGAAGACTTGCGCATTCTGGGGGACGTTCTTCCCAGTATCAAGTGGAATGTCCATCCCGTCCAGTTCTATTGTAATTGTTCTGTTTCGCGGGTCTGTCCGCTTTATTTCGGAATGCTCCGCGCGTACCTCCTCCCACGTACGCTCGTCCGCGAGTTCCTGCCGGACCAGACCGAGCAACTCGTCGACCGGCTGGTAATTGGTATATACCGCCTCGGCTTTCGCGTTCAGGTCCGATTTATCGCTCTCGAACTTGTGGATTGCGTTTTCCTGCTGGGTCAGCCGGTGTTCAAGCGGGTTCTGCTTCCTCTCAGGTTTCTTTTCGATTGCCTGCTCTTTCGCAGCTATGCCAAAGAACTCGTCGAGTGCCTCGCTAAACGTACTGAAATACCGTTTTGTCCGGTCCGCATATCTGGAAATTTCGAACGGAAGAACATCGATCTTATTTTCGTCCTTGTACGCGATATGCGGATTTAAATTAGCCATCTGCCCGAATACGTGTGCAATCCCTTCATGCACCGTCTCAACCATCTCATCTGATAAATCATGACAACCGATATTTTTATCGACCCTGGAGTGCGAACAGACTTCTTCGGCAATGACTCCCCCCATATTCAGTCTTGTCGCAAGCGTCTTGACAAGACCCAGATCTGATTCGGAAAATATACTAGATAACCCATCCTTTGTAATCTCTACGGGATTTGATTGCATATCAGGCAGTTTGTAGGTCTCCCCACTCCTTATTCTCCGACCGCGGAAGGTCACCGGATGGAGCGGGAGGATGATCTTGCGCTCCTGGTTCACCAGTATCACATTGCCCGGTGGAAAGAGTTCTAGTATAAGCCCGTTTTCGACTTCTCCGCGCATCGTTTTAATCTCAACTATCCTGTCGAAGTCGTACTGCTCAATCGAGACGATCCTACCGTGAGAGAGGTACTTCCGAAGCGTCATCGCAAACATAGGCGGCGTTTTCGGGCTTGGAAGCGGATGCGCGGTCAGGTGCATACATGCGCCCGGTGTGATCACGAGATCGGATCTCCCCTCCCCAAAGAGGTAGAGGTTCAACCGGATCTGCTCAATATCAGTACCAGTATCGGTTTTATATATCTTTTCGATGCGCGACCCCACGAGATGCTGTAGCTCAGAGACTACCACCGCAACATCGATACTTGTCATCGCCTGTTTCATCGTATCTCAACCCATGTCGCCATGTTCACCATTTCATTCGAGACTTTTTGTTATCTTCTGAAATGGGCTTTGGAAAACCCACCGAGCGCAGAGGTAACAGAGCCAGAGAAACAGCAACCATCTGTGTCCTGCCAACGGCTTTGCTTCGCAGACCGCGTCCTCTGTGATCAATCTTTTTCATCACAACTTATCACCCGGAAGAGATTAAAAAAAGCCATCCTCATTCGACCTCGAGACTGAAGTCGAGCCACTGAGTGGAGTGTGTGAGCGCTCCAATCGAGATCACATTCACACCTGTTTCTGCATACACAGCGAGATTATCCAGTGTTATGCCACCGGATGCCTCAAGCATCGCACAATCGCACAACCCCTGCCCATTCAGGATGGATATGGCTTCTGTGATCTCACGAGGGTCCATATTATCGAACATTATAATGTCCGCTCCGAGTTTTGCAGCGCGCATGGCATCTTCAGCATTTCCGACCTCGATCTCGACTGTTTTTGTAAAACCCGCATCTCTTGCATATTTGTACGCTATCTCCATCCCATATATCTTGATGTGGTTATCCTTGATCATCACGGCGTCAGTGAGACAAAACCGGTGAGGGTCGCCGCCACCGATCGCAACCGCCTTCTTCTCGAATCTACGAAATCCCGGCGTCGTCTTTCTAGTACCTGCGATCCTGACATCGTTTTCTTTTACAATCTCCACGCACCGCCTGGTCAGGGTCGCTATGCCGCTCATCCTGCCAAGAAAGTTCAGTGTAACACGCTCGCTTTGCAGGATTGCGCGAGCTTTGCCACTGAGTTCAAGCACAACATCCCCTTCGACTATCTCATCGCCATCATCTCGTCTGCGTGTTGATGAAAGTCCACAATAACGGAAAATCCGCGTTGCTTCTTCCAGTCCGGCGATTACCCCATCTTCTTTTGCAACAACATTTGCTTTGGCTACATTATCTTGGAGCAACTCGTGGAAAATATCGAAATCACCAATATCTTCTCTTAAAAACCGTTCAATTTCAGATATACTCATCGCTTATCAGACCAAGCCCAGATTGTTCAACTGTTGCCAGACATCCATCTTAGCGAATTCACACTCTGTTTGGGTCTTTGCTCCCGTGATTACAAGTTTTCCTGATCGGAATATCAGAACAACTACTTTTGGATCCTTGATCCTGTACACAAGACCTGGGAACACCTCTGGTTCGTACTCGATGTTCTCAAACCCAAGACCGATCGCAATAGCATCCAGATCGAGTTCCGTATCGAGCGATGCGCCAGCCACGATGTTCTGGACCGTATAGTCTGTATTCGTGATCGTGTATCCAAGATTTGTTAGATCCTCTGAAAGGATCTCTATCGCTTTATCCACATCAGGTATGCTCTTTGCGCCGGTACAGTTTGCTTTGCCCGATCCGAATACCAGAAATGCTGTTTTCGGGTCTTTTATCCGGTACACGAGCCCCGGAAATTTGTTTTTGTCATAGTCGGCATTTTCGAGGGATGACGATATATGCAGGAGGTCAAAGTGGTCAGAAAGTTCCATCGATGCAACAATATTCTCGATCTTGATGGTGGGGTCAATCATAATAATGGCGTTGGGTTTATATACAATAATACTATCGGTCACGCGGAGCTGTGACCCCATACGGCCGCGGGTCCGGCTCACCCATACTCGCTCACACTCACCCGCGCCCGAGCACCTTTGCGCCCGTGACCAGTTCAACAGGCACACCTTCCACCATCGGCGCGGGAAGGGAAATCTCTTCTCTCACATCCTTGCCACCACCTTCCTCGATTGTATATGTAAGGGACGTACGCTCCCCTGACCGGAGCGATACCTTCCAGAGATGATCGAACCGATCCCCAATCACAGCCCTGCGTGGTTCGGGTTCCGCGCTTTTGATCTCATAAGGAATCAGGTCATGTATTTTAAGGGACTGCGCAGTATCCGTATGATTCTCAATCCGTATCTCAACATCGAGCCCGCCTTCATTTTGGAGCACAGAGCGGTTCACAAGGAGATTGCCCATGATCCTTGCAACTACCGGGTTGATATTCGGAGTATCCCGATCGAGGATGTCAGAGACCTTGGTCGCAAGTCTTGGAAGCACTTTCTTGATGAGATTTTCCTTTTCCTTGCGTTTTGAAAGCAGCTCCCGCTTCCCCAGGTATTTCCTAAGTCTGCCCGAGACGGTACGCACCGCGTTTTCGACCTCGCCTAAGATCTCCGGAACATCTGCGATCGCATTCTTTGACTCAGATGTGAACGGCACGTTGGTGGATGCGACATGCACCATGATCGCGCACGGCCCTGCAGGAAATCCTCCCGGCTGCAAGAGCCCGTAGTACTTCCAGTTTATCCGCTCAATAGCGTGCGTGGTCGCACATGCGCCCTGCTGGTAGAGGAGCGGCACCCGGTTTGCGAACCTTAAGATCTCCACCTTGCCCTCCACAGGCAGATCGCCACCGTAAGCGATCGCAGCTTCGACGAGGAACGGATTTCCCGCATACACAGCAGGCGAGCGTTTCGTAGTTGCTATAAAGTCTACCGTGTACTCCTTCTCAACGCCTTTGTAGATAAGATCCTCTGAGATCGGAGAGAGGCAATCGGTCGGTGGGGAGCTAATCTTTATACTCTTAAAGGCATTTAGCAGCCGTTCTATCTCCTCATGCGTGAGTTTTTGGGGCTTACACGCGGGTTTTAATTTTGCATGGGCGCAGATCTTTTCTGCGGTCACAGCCCCTATTTTGGAGAATGATTCCTTCAGAAACGTTAACAGCCGCTGCTGGTCTGTGTACCGCAGCATCTTTATAAGTGTTCCGAGTTCGATCCCTGCCGGATGCGGCTTGATCTCTTTGGGTGGCTCTGGCAGGAGGTCAGTGGCTCTTTCAAATACGGTGTACGCACCGTCCGGATCGACAAGCGTCAGTCGTGCATGTGGATTTACGATGGCGGTGTTCCGCAGATATTCAAGTACTGACTGCCGCCGCCCCTTTACATACGATCCCTTAATCTCGAGTTCGATCCTGGTTCCGTGTGGAGGGTCCCACTCGATCGTCTGCTCCTCAAGAATCTCGGGCTCGTTCTTGCTTGTGTTGATTATAAGCTCGCAGTAATGCGCTGGCTGCTGCGAGCCGATCTTTGAGATGATTCTCACTGGCTTTCCGGTACTTAACTGCGCATACAGAACTGATGCACTGATCCCGATCCCCTGCTGCCCTCTCGACTGCTTCAGAACGTGGAAACGGGATCCATACAGCAACTTCGCAAAGACCTTCGGGATCTGCTCCTTAACGATCCCCGGGCCGTTGTCCTCGACGATCAG
>DAOUXE010000158.1 GCA_030666765.1 Methanosarcinales archaeon | reverse complement strand
CCGCAGCTGTTTCTGCAATATTCCGCCTTTGCCACGACGTATCAATCCAAGTGCGCGCTCTTCGATCTCTTCCATCAAACGCCATCTCCGTTTTTATTCGACCGGGATGATTAGAACGATGTTATTACCACGTAGGACGACTGATCCGAGAGAACGGAGTCGCTCTCCGTCGACAATCTCCACGGTATCCAGCAGATGCAGATTCAGATAGTCGTCCACGCTCTCGAGTTCGCCCTCGAGAAGGTGCACATCACCTTTCATCTCAACCTGTACCCTGGACCCGATCATGCTCTGAACTTTCTTTGTTGGAAACAAGATAACTCCTCTTTAATTAAATTCCGCTGATTTCATACGATTCGAGTATCACTTCCTCGCTTAGATACCCGGTATGGTGTGTCTTTCCGGTATCAAGATCATTGACCGTGATCTCGGATGGTGCAAATATATCCATCTCGATCCTGGAAAAGTCGTACCCTGCGCTCTCAAACGTCCTGTAAAACGGCTTGCCATAGTCCTGCGATGTTCTGGCAGGCACCTGTTTGAAGATCTCTTCCTCAAATCCACTGGTGGCAAGCACCACCGATCCATAGTATATGATACTGTCGTTTGTCACGCCTATCGCGCGCATCTCGTCAAGCATCACCGGAGCGACCGGTGCGGTTCCGGCTGCACGCTCTATCTTTCGCGTATCAAATCCGAGGTGATCCAGCCTGCGGATTGCAGCCTCGACCACGCGCCCTGATACCTGCACCGACCCAACGATGCACGCTGTCGGCGCAACCAGTGCAAAGACATCCCCGACATTGACCCCACAGTCATCAGCAATGAACTGCATAACCGCATCGTCTGGCAGTTTGTTCGATTCGAGCACAATAACCGCGCAGTCGGCATCGTCATGATATGCAATCCTCTCAAAGAGTGCTGGCGGCTTCTGCGAAAGCGCACGCGCAGGTCCTGAACCCATCGCAACATACTTCCCGACACATATCTGCCAGCCTGCGGTCTGTGCGCCGAGAGATGCGATACATGGATGATCAGTAATGATATCAACGAATGCAAGCGGCACGTTACCGACGCTTCGCATGCAGAGTGTCGCAGTCCCAAGCCCTCCCATACACGCATCAGTAAAGGCAAGCCCGGCTTCATAACTCCCTGTTACCTCGACACCGCAGTCGATGACCGTAGCGCCATTGTCAAGCGTGTTCGCTTTGATCTTGAACTCCTCGCTTAAGTCGATCATATCCTCCACGATGTCCAGTGCAGTCTCATTCACAGATAGCATATCAGTCACTCCGTGATATTACACAGTACAATCATATAATCATATCGCTTGGATTGTGTGCCACATCATCTGGCGTTACTACGGTTTTTAACACCGCGCAATAAGACACCCCATATAGATAGCCCCGGGCGGATTTGAACCGCCGTCGCAGGTTCCAAGGACCTGCAGGCTTGACCGCTACCCTACGGGGCTTGTGTGGTTGTAACTTACAGATTGTACGGTGATATATTAAAGTGGTGTGTCGGATGCTGAAGTGACATGTGCAACCATACTTTTCGGTACTATCCTGATCCTGGCGGATGTATAACGCAGGTTCTTTTTACTATTCAGAACGCTTTTAATACCACACAACCCATAGATCAACGATGACCGGGCAGGAGCATACAGATAGCGCGAAAACAGAGATATCAGACATGAATGATAAAACCGAACAGATTAGAGCGTCAATCGATGATAGATCGGATCGAGAGAGTCGGATCGATGATGGACATATCGACACCAATACATCACCTCAGCCCATTCCCGCGCCGCTAGCTCCAACACCCCTGCCGCACTCGCCACCTCCGCAGACCCCAATCCCGCCGGGCCCCTCCACCCCACCGCCGAAGGGAGGTTCATCAAAGGGATTCTTCACATACATTGCGGTCGTGCTCTCGCTGATACTGATCATTGGGGTGAGTCTTGCAGTGGTTTTTGGTGGCGTTGATCTGCATGGTGTCTATACCGACAAAGATCAGGTTGCAGTAATTTATGTACAAGGAATTATGATTACGGGTGGGATACCTGATGGATTCGGGGTTTCAACATCAGAAAGTGTCTGCAAGTACTTGAGTCTTGCAGCAGACGACGATAATGTAGAAGCGATCGTTCTTCGGGTAAATAGCCCAGGCGGCTCGTTAGCAGCAGCGCAGGAGATCAAGAGAGAGATTGAGAAGGCGAAAGAGAAGAAGCCAGTTGTGGTCTCGATGGGCGATGTCGCTGCAAGCGCGGCATATCACATCTCAGCATCTTCCAACCGAATCGTTGCGAATCCGGGTACCATCACAGGCAGCATCGGTGTGATATGGGTATTCGAGAACAAGAGCGGATACTACGACGAGGAAGGGATCGAGCACTGGGTTGCAAAATCAGGGGAATTCAAGGACATGGGCGCTGACTGGAGAAACCTGACTGTGGATGAGCAGGCGTATGCAGATGAAGTTGTGATGGAGGTCTTCTCAATGTTTGTGGACGATGTCGCGGTCGGTAGGAACATGACCCGGGAAGAGGTGCTGAACCTGTCAGACGGGAGGATTTATACCGGTGCAACGGCTATGGGTCTTGGCCTGGTGGATGAGACTGGCAATATGTATGATGCAATCGATATAGCAGCAGAACTTGGAAATATCACAGGAGAGCCCGCTATCACATATATGAACAAACCATCGCTCTCCCAGTTATTATTCGGAGGTGAAGAGAGTATGGACGATATCAGTCAGTATACAGTCCCTGGCTTTCCTGATTCAGTACGATCTGCTCGACCGTGCCTATATGGATTGTACACACCTGATCCCGCCGATGCGCAGGCTGGAAGTTATATGTGAGTGACTCGCTCTGCGAGCATACGCATTCGATCACCTGCAGCAGTACGATTGCCTCGGCACATCCCTTAACTATCCCGATTTTTTTATCCACAATCTGGCATGCATCTCGGAATGGACAGGTACTGCCGATCTCAAGCCGGACAGCGCCACCCCGTGTCGTGGTTATGCAAAAGTCGTGCGCATCCGGAGTGAACTCGGTGAAATGGTGGATCGCGTCCTCTGGTCGGTCAAATCTGCGCGACATGTCCATGCCCAACTCCTGCATCCGGATTAGGGTGGCTTCTCTGATGATTGGATCAAAGAGCACGCGCGCGTCTCGGAACCGCTGATACGATACCTTAGCCACGGCTGCGACCAGTGCATGGCATGATAGCCCTTCTGAATTTGTGCACTCGGTTTCATTCATACACATCAACCCCACACTTACTAGGTATAAGACTTCTCATCAATCATAAATATTCGGGATAAAATCGGGGGCTATGGTTGTGAAGTTACCCTGACGTCGGGGCTCTATTTTAAGTGATGCCTCATTCCACACAATCACTCATTGCCTGATAATAGCCCCTCAACGTTCGGACAATCCCCAATCTCCGCAAGGAGCGGATGATTCCATTCACAGACGACCGTAAACCTTGCATCGGGATTCTGTCTGATCAGCCGAAGCGTATTACCAAGAGCAACCGAAGCCGCCTCGTAATCCGGTTCTGACAACTCAGGCACCTCTGCATTGAACGGATACGTCTCGCCAAGTTCAACAGGATACGCACCAAACGGCGCTTTCAGATTGAGCACACAATCGAACTGATTCGCCTCCCCTCCAACTTTCCGCGTCCGCACAAGCACGGTCCCGCCCAGATCGAACCGGTCAAGCCGCTCACCAAACCTGCACACCTCTGCCCGGGATGCGGATTCGCCCCCACAGTAGAAGAACGTCGACTTCCGGATCGGATCGAACTTCTCAACCCAGTCAGTATGGTGGATGGCGCGCTTGAGCCCGTCGAGCAGTCTCGGATGCGCCCTGCACCTGCGCTCGACGAGTTCCCAGAGGTTGCCCTCAATGATACACTGCTTTATAAGCCGGATTTCCTCAAACGTCGCATACAGGTTATGCTCTGCAAGTGATCTATAATCGCCGCTTACAAATTCGCTCCTCAACTCATCAGCGGTATGCGATGCGCATACAGGGCACGAGCATGGGAGATACCTAAGATTAGCCAGATGGTACGTCCCGTCAGCGGTGAGATATCGCCCGTCCCTCGCATAGAGTGCATAAGCTGCCGAATCAAAGAGATCGCATCCAAGCGCGACAGCAAGCGCAAACATCGCAGGATGTCCCGCGCCAAAGAGGTGGACCGGCGCTGCCGGAGAGAGCCCTTTCTTCGACGCCACGATCACATCCACCATATCAGCGAACCGGTAGTTCACAAGCAGCGGTACAACCGCACCTACAGGATAGATGTCAAAGCCCGTCTCAGAGAGAAAGCGTGCACATTCGTACCGCAAGTCGGGGTGGGTTGATCCCTGCACTGTGCCTGCAAGAAGCATCGAGCCAGCAGTTCCGTCCGCATCCATAAGCCGATGT
>DAOUXE010000018.1 GCA_030666765.1 Methanosarcinales archaeon | reverse complement strand
GAATAGTCCCTACTACTCCGGGTTGATAGATGAAGTAGCAATCTGGAACAGAAGTTTATCCACGGATGAAATCAAGGAGCTTTACAATCGGGGAGTTAAGAAAGCCTCACTAGATAATAATTGCGCATATTTCAACTCTTTTAATACTACGGATTTGGATGCTACTGCGTATACATCGCGAAATAGCAGCTATTCGAGATCGTGCTATGGTGTAACTAACAGCAAAATCAGTGGCATTGATGCAACCGATACGTATTATATCGCTTATGAGAGCGATACTACCGCCGGGAATTACACGGTAAGGTACGCGAATGGCAGTTCGAGTGCAAACGTAAGTTTCGCCAATTCCAACGTTGCATGGTCTTTAACTAATGATACGGATAACTGGGTACAAGCCCAATTCACGCCTGACATCTGGTTCTCAGAGATAAAAGATGGCGACCAATTCCAGTTGGGTGTTTATGTTGAGAGTGATGTCGGCAGCAATTATACCAATTTCACATTACATACGGACGACATCGGAGACGTCAATTATCCCATTTCCAATCCCAGTATCGCGTATTATGAGAATGCCGGCGGCACAAAAGATTACGACCTGACCGGCTCGTATGCCGGAGATATGACCATCAATGCAAACATGGCAAAAGACCCGGATGCACCTGGTACGGTAGAACACAGCTTACAACTATACAATTCCAACGGCATACTCAACACGACAATCGACTCAAGTTTCTACAGCCAGGACGACAGTAATGTAGACATCACCTTTGATACGAGCACGGTTTCGGATGCGGAATACCGCATAAAGGTGACCGCGGTTGCTGATGACAATTTAAGCGATGTTGAAAGTTATTTAACAACTATTAATTTCACGATTGATAATACCGGGCCAACCATTCAACTGAATGATCCGGATGATAAAGCCGATCTGAGTTCATCAACAGTCAACTTCAACTGGACGGCAACAGATAATTTGGATGGTGCGTTATCATGCGACCTGGTGATTGATGGTGTAACTAATCAGAGCGGTATTGCTTCCATATCGGGGCAACCAACGAATTATAGTATTTCCGGGATCTCTAACGGTTCTCACAACTGGTATATGACTTGCAGGGATGATGCCGCTAATGCTGTTACTTCAGAGACAAGAACATTCGGTATTAATGACAGTGCACCAGACGCAACCCCAAAGAGCCCACCCAATGGTTCGGTAACACCCAACAACTGGGTCATATTAAATGCGGCCGTGACCGACGCAGATGACGACGACATGACAGTTTATTTCTATGCAAACGACAACATTGACGGTTTAAACGCTTCCGAAGGTTTGGTTTATATAGAAGAGAACGTTGCTGATGGCAGTACTATAACTTACAATTTAACCGCACTGCCTATCAAACCAGACGAAGATGGTTTAGCGATGTTGATGCACTTTGATAACAGAGGTGAGTATGGTGAGCACACAGAGAGAGGTGTAGCAAATGCGGTTTATGACTTTACTGGTAATGAGAATAATGGCACACTTGGCAGCACTACCACAAGCACGGCTCCGGTATGGAACATAACAGGCGGTAAATTCGCGGGTGCGTTTGAGTTTGACGGCAGCGATGATTACATAGATTGTGGTGATGACGGCAGTTTGAACCTCGATAATTCTTCATTTACTGTTTCTTTGTGGTTTAATACAAGATCTAACGCCACCGATGTCAGGCAGACATTATTAAGCAAGGGCAGTACCACCAATAGTAATACCTGTTTGCATCTGGATTTATTCCGTTATAATAATGAAAGTATTAACATGCGGTTCTGGGGTGACGATTTGGAAGTTAATACAACAATCACAGCGAATACATGGCATCATGCTGCTTTTACTTATAATACTCCGGATATGAACCAGACAATTTATCTGGACGGTGCTTGCGTAGGCTCCAGGAACACAACTACTAACCTCACCGGAACAGACGGCAATAGCATTTGGATAGGCAGAAGAGCCTGTAGCAAGAATGACAATTCGTTTAACGGCTTTATAGACGAAGTAGCACTCTATACCAGAACGTTATCGGCAACAGAGATATTAAATCAATACCGGTTGGAAAAGGAAAAATATTACTGGAAGGTAAATACAACAGATGGTGGTTTAAGCAATGAATCAGATGTCCGGAGTTTTTACGCAGGCTATAAACCCGACCTTCGCGTGATCAACGTAACGTTTGGTCAATGGGATACTAGCGAAAACAGATCAGCGATCTCTGAGACCGGGACCGGCTGCCACGTCAAAGAGAATAGGAACATCACGATCAATGTGACTATAGCAAACTATGCAGACGGAAATGTAACCTCTAACTTCGATCTGTCTTTCTTCGACTCCGCTGGCGTAGCTGGCAACTGGAGCGGATGCTTCTGGAACTCTACGTACAACGTGTCAACAGAGGGAGAACTGGGGAGTATAGCCACCGGCTATCCACACAACACCACGCACATTACCGGATACTGGAATCCCTCGCTGGTTGGCACGCACAACATCTCGACATGGGTAAACCCTGCCAATCCTGCCAGCGAGTCTGCTGCAAACACCACGAACAACAACGCGTCAGCAGTGATAAACGTCTCCGCGTGGCAGAAATACTACGGGAATGTGAGCGGCAGCATCGCACTATCCGACAGTGCTTCCGACTCGCTCTATGACTGGACATGGAGCAATGAGACCGATGTCGGGTATGTATACATCGTAAATGATGGCGTAACTGTAAACTGGAGCACTCTCCACGCACTCGGCTGCGACAGTAATAATGCATTGAATACAAGCGGGCATGACTTTCTTGATGCCGATACCCATCTTGGCATGGTTGCTGGCAGCAACAATTCGACAGGATTTGTTGACAATAACATTACTGAGCTGTTCGGCGGCGGTAATCTAAGCACGGCATCGTTCAAGGCATCGTTCACGGTCTATGGAAACCTCATACCGAATGTACCGGTCATAAACAGTACCATGATGGTGGACCATGCATCAGTTGAAAGCGCGAATTTCGTTACAGGAATCTTATGGGATGCTGCTTCTGACACCAATGGGTATTATGATACTACCAATGAGACTCTCGTATTCGTAACAAAGATAAGGGTGGCTGCGACAGGTCTTGGCGGTGCCGCGCATAATTACGAATTCGCGGCTCCGTGTACGCTTAATCCGGTGGTTGGCGGGGATCTGGATATTTACATGGAGTTAAAATGATGAAAAAATCTGATTCTGACGGATTCTGTGGTTTTCAAAAGATGTCGGAAGATGAGATAGCATAAGAAATAAAACCACAGAGGTAACAGAGAACACAGAGAGGGTTTTTTGAGTCGCAGAATATGCCCATGAAGAAGTTAATTTTGGTTAGGTTAATTATGCGCGGTTATTAGCAAAAGTTTCTGATTCTGACGGATTCTGTAGTTCCAAAAGATTTCGAAAGAAAACTGCATCAGACGCGGTTCTGAAGGCATGCATTTCTTTGAGGATCGGTTGTATAATTCTATAATTTCAGCTCTCTGGCAATTCGCAAGTGCATGCACTTATTCACCCTTTCAGAGGGATCTGGTTACAGTACGGAAGATTAAACCATATTAGACACAGAGAGCATAAAAAGTTGTTATTTTCATCTTTTGCCCCCTCTGCGTCACTCCGGACCCTCTGTGGTTTTCCGAAATCTTATTTCGGAAATATCAAAAGTCTCCGGGGTTTTGATCGCTGCAACGCGAGATACCAAAGACCCAAGATTCATTCGGGGATGGGGTCGAAAGGATATTTGGGTGCATTTGACTCCCCGCCACCAGAGAATACGACTCGAAGACCGGCACCCGGCTGACCACCCCGCGCAACTGTACGAAACAGTTAATACGAGAAGCTCACAAGAGGAGTGTGGAGACATGTATGATCCACATTCATGTCTCACGGGTGGGAAAGCATCCGAAAGCGGGTCACTGGGTTGGTCACGCAGAAGATCGGATTGCATCATCGCATCCTGGATGCGGAAAGGGGGGCACAGATAGTGTCAGTACACAGAACCATGTCAACCGCTGTGCTGCAGCATTTCGCTGCGGCGCACACCAGAACGACTCTCGCGGAACCTGCTGGATCCGGATATGTGAGCTGCGCTTTCACTGCCAGCCCGGATGTGGCTACTGCGAATCGTGAATGTTGTGTTGTATCCTGTGACTTTAGCGTAAGCGGCAGAGAGACCTATTCCCAATCTGGTCCCCACCCATACCGGCACCGAAACGATGATAGCGACTATGAGAGGTGCGCCTCCGGGCACGTGGCAGGGGTCATGAAGCCCTGTGCGGACGCAGGCAGGTCAGGGCAGTTTGAGGCAAGGTGGAGCCGAGATATATGGAAAGCACGAATGAAATCACGGTCATTAGATATCCCAAAATACGTCTTGTGGCGTAACAGAGGAGGGGGGGCAAATAGAAGGTAAAGGATAATACAAGGGGTTCTGAAACAAGGGGAGATCTCATGGATCTAAAACGTATCGAATAACGAACAACAGAACAGATCTGCGAGAGAGCAGATCAAAACAGATAAGGAGGAAGAATAATGAATATGAGAACAATTGAAATCGGGATCGTGGCGGTGGCACTGATCCTCGCCATCTCGATGATAGCAAGCGCCGCGAATCCAGAAGCATCAGGCAACAGCGATGCGACAGGAGGTACCATATCCAATGTGGATCATGGCACTGCAACCGCACAGACCCAGCACTGGGCAGGTTTCTATGGTGATGTAGGAGGATCCATTAGATTGGGGGATGTCGGCAGCGAGATGTATAAATGGAGCGCTGAAGACGTTGGCGGAGAAGTCTATGCTTCAACCGCTAGCTCGATAACATGGGCCAATATAAGGGGAGAAAGTGGAGCTAATGTTGATAATAATGTTAGTTATCTTTCGGGCGCGAGTGATTCGGCTACTATCACATTCAGTGGTACAAACTCAGCGGATATTACTGTTGGAAACAAGACGGTTACTGCAGGGGATGCCTCAACCACACACACATATGTGGATGGAACCGCTCAGACCACGAGCTTTGAAGAGGCCATCCTATACGATGAGACTAATATAGTCTGGACCGCCATAATCAGCCCTAACACGGATGGTTTTGAATCCGGCAGTACACAACACGACTACCAGATGATTGTTCCGGAGAACGAAGAAGGTGGCACAGCCGCAACAACATACTACTTCTTCGTGGAACTGGAGTGAGCAAAGTAGAATGATGCGGTACTTGGGAGTCTCTTCGACTCCTTCTTTCATTTCTTCCGCCGCCAAAACCGCTAATAAAGATCATGGCCCCGACTGCACCGAGTTCATCCGCAACTTTCAGAAAGCCCGGAGCTGTGGCAGCCCCCACACGATTATACATCTCTGGCGCCAGTCTTCGCATCACACCCCACCTGGTGGCGGGAATACTGAGAATGCACCTGAATATCTAAAGAAATGTTGGCTCTCTGGTGATTCACGTTGTATACACTTTTTCACGCTTCGGGAGGATCTGGTTATGATAAGGAAGATTAAACCACAGTGTGCACATAGAGTTGTTATTTTCATCTTTCGCATCCTCTGTGTCACTCTGTGCCCTCTGTGGTTTTCCGAAACGTTATTTCGAAAATATCAAAAGTATTCGGGGTTTTGGTCACTGCAACGCGAGATACCAAAGACCCGGAATTTTCCCAATAAATCTCATGTTGTGTTGATGGCTGCGCCGTTACTTGCTGTACTCGCAGCAGTGGCGGGTAAATTTCAACCATGGATTACACCGATTCAGAGACAATATATTTGGATAGTGACAGAGAAAAGGGTACGACCGATGTCAGCAATCAAGAACGTCATCCCAGTCCTGATACTCCTATTAATCGCATTCTCATCAGGCGGTGGATGCACGCAGTCGGATGATGCGCGGGGTGGATATGTCCTCGTAATCGACCTCGATGTTAGTTCATCCACCGATTACTGGCTCGGATACTACGGCAGCGTCATACCGGCGTCGGAAAGTCCGCACCATCTCGATAACAGAACCCGGATACAGGAGATCAATATAAGCTGGATGGGCGGGTGCCTGCTGATCACCGATTCACCGATTATACCAAACATCGGACATCTGACCGCGGGCAGCCCTGACATGATCGATGCCGTCACCGGCACTGGCTATGATTCCGGGAGCAGGACATTCAAAGCAATCGAAAACTACAGAATCCATGACCGGCTCCTGCCTGCGCCGACTGCATACACCTTTGCGAACTGTTCCGAGTCCACACAGTTCAAGGAAGGCTTCTTCACAGAACAGGGCAGGGACGATCTCGTATTCATAGTCCCGGTCATCGAGAAGGGGACGTGCTACAACGCTATGCCCTGCAACTTCCAGTTCATACTTCCGAACGACCCGGAAAATCCTAGAACATACCAGATGTACCATATTCCAGCGATACCGCCTGTGCTCGCGCCATACGCGATCTCCCTGACCGCATACCCTGACACCATCGAAGCGGGAGGGATAAAGAACTCAACAATAACCGCTATCGTCACGGATAAGTTCGGCAAAAGGGTAAACCGGACCGAAATCACATTCTCCACAACACTTGGCGAGATAACTCCACAAACAGAAGCTAAAAATGGTACCATAAACGCCACCCTGACCTCTTCAACTTCTCCGGGAACAGCAGTCGTGAAAGGAGCCATCGCGACTATGACAACCATACACGATACTACTTACGTTCCATTCATAAGAACTGCCGAAACCGGATGCAACGGGACACTGGCGGATGTTACAGCAACCGTGCTAAGAACAGGGGCAAGTGTAGCTAATACAACGGTGACGATCAAAGATGGCGTTATAACCATCGACACCACCGAAGAGAATGCGATCATAATCGCGGGCAATGCAACAGCGGGCAGGATTATTTCAGTACCCATAAAAGGCGGCAGTCTTGAGGTAATGCTTAAAGACGACGCAATCGCAGTTGCCGGTACTGTTAGCGGAAACATAAACAAGATAAGACTGAACACGCCTTTGCAAGAGTACATAACGGCAAATCCCGATATCGGAACCGCTTCCATAGACCTTGATGTTGATTTTCAGGGGATGGTTACCCCATGCAGATGCCTCTCATTTAATACAACACTGGTAGAACGGTACAGAGATCTCGACTACCTGAACGTCTCTGACCCCAACCGACTGAAGGAAACGCTTGCTGCCTATTTCGGCGTTGATACTTCTACAATCGCGGACAATACCCCGATCTTAGCCTATGCACAACTCTCGATGACGAACCTCGCCCGGTCAGAGATCATTGGGGTTCCGGTCAGCATAACCCTCCACAAGACCTGGTTTGATACCGTGGCAGGAGGGAATCCGGACAATGTCGTGTTCTTTAAGATCAATGAGACAACAGGCAAGCTGGAAGGCGATATACCCATGACGCCTGCGTCTACCACGATAACCGGCGACCAGGCCACATTCCGTGCGACATTCGACCATTTCACAGTCTTCGCAATCGTTGCCAGACCAGCAGCCAGACACCATGGTGGTGGTGGAGGTGAGGGTACATACCCACCAGTGAATGCGACGCCAACGATCACGCCCGCACCCACTCCGGTTCCCGTGGAGACTGCAGTGGTATCAGCGGGGACGCCGACTCCGATGGTGGCATCGGCAAGGGGGACGCCGGAGGAGCACCCTGAGCAAGAAGAATGGCCGTACCTCCTCTGGGTGCTCTTGCTTGCTATTGCTGTTGGCATCCCCCTGATCATCATATTGTGGAGATTACGCAATGATGGAGATGGTGGGGGATGAATGATTCGCATGGGTGATTATATGCCCGTTCGATACCGCGTGGTCAAAATCATGGGGGCTACTACTGCCTCTCAGATTAACCACCCATTCAGACGCTTGATGTTGGTTTTGTTTTCCAAACGGTTTGAGGTCATGCCACCGCACTCTCTCGATTTGTCTGTAATGTGACAAAGTAGGACTATCCTTTCCTCAGGCTGGATTTTCACCAGCTGGCAAGTATGAATATATCTCGGCACGCCTGTGAAATCAGTGTTCATCTGTGGCTAAAAGCTTTTATCAGCCACAGATTTCATAGATGGACACGGATTAAATGTTATTTTCCAAAGAACAGGATCTATTCAAGAGATTTCACCCCTTATTTGGGTTTATCCGACCGCACCACCTACGGGTATATGACCTCAACACCACGTAAGCGACAACCCCATCGCATAGCAATCTTTTTATATGGATGCATTAAAGAACGATACCACGTGTAAAAAGGAGGAGGCTAAGCTATTGGGTAGAAGTCTAACGCAGCAACTGATATGTATATTAATTGTGGCATGTATCGTCGCATCCATGCCGGCGGCGTGCGCAGAAGAGGAACAGATGGTCATCAATTCTGGTGACTGGAGAGATGTATACTCTTCAATGATGTATGCAAACCTGCGCGGGATGCCCGCTTCGTTCATCACCGATGCACCACACGCAACCGCTCTGCCGAACTATCTCGATAAGAATCAAGATATCTTACTTGTCGAGGCAAAAACGTCACCGTTCTTTGCAAATTACGAAGGGACGCTGACCACAGCAGGATTTGCGGTTTCAGATACCTACAAGTCTCCGGGAGGAATGGGGGCAAACCTGCATTTCATAGAAGAACTCCCGGATATAACGAACTTTATCGTACTGGACGATTCTTATGGGTACAACGCGATCTCTGTTGCGCCTTATGCAGTCAAAAGCAGGTCGTGGGTCTTGTTTGCCGATCATGATAACATCGATGAGGTATCAGGTTTTCTTGGTGGGCGCACCGTTAACAATCTGTTGATCTATGGTCGCGTAGATCGGCAAGTAAATGATTCGTTGAGCACATACAATCCTGAGATTGTCGATTATGGTGACAGGTTCGATAACAACATCGCAATCACCAAAAAATATCAGGATATAGCGGAAGTCAGCCAGATCGTCTTTACTAATGGAGAGTTCATCGAGGACGAGATCATGTCAGGAAGAGAGCCGGTACTGTTCATCGGCACCAATGTCATTCCCGAGCAGACGGTAGACTACTTAAATAAAAGCGGAATTGGGACTGGTGTGGTCATAGGCAATGACCTGACCGATGCCGCAAGCATGATCACGGCACGCACCGGCATGCATATCTTCATCAAGTTCGGGCAGGGAAGAGGTGGGGGAGGCGGCGGGGCTTTCAGTCTCGTTGAGACGCTCGATGAATTCCCGCTGCCGAAGTATGACCTTGTTATGTCTGTCGTCTCTGTGGACTACAATCAGGGCACCGGAGGACTGGAGGTCGTCTACCAGAATGATGCAAACATCGATATCTTCTCCAAATCAGCGGTAAGCATATTCGTTGACGGTGCACAGGTTGCAACGGTCGGGGATGAAGAGGCGATCGTCACCATCGAAGGAACTACGTCCGGCGTTTCGTACGACTGCCCGGAACTGGCAGCGCAGCCGTCGCTGGAGTCCGCAAACATTACGGCTGAGGTGTATACAGTCTTCGGGGAATCAGAAAGATCACTGAACAGATTGTTGCAGCAGACACTTGGCGTTGGCATAATCACTTTTGTGGACAAATCGAGCATCGATGCAACAGAAGTACTCTACACCAAAAAGACCGAGCGTCTCTCGGTAACCATCACCAATACAGGAGACGTGCCGTGTTATGTCCGCCCTGGTGTTCTGCTACGCATCAGCGGGCGAGAGCAATCGTACAATGTGGTTGACGATCCCATATATCTGCCAGCTGGCGGGAGCGAGTCTCCCTCTTGCAGGATCGATATGACCGATGCAGACATCGCAGACAACCGGATCGTCCCGGTGCATGTCTCTTACGGAGATCGTGAGGAGATGCTTGGGAAGGGTCTGGACAAGGACCTATCTATGGAGATTGCTACCATGTTTAACACAAAACAACTCCTTGCCAACCCGGCAATCCTTGCAGGGCTTGCTGCAGTCATCCTCGTTGCTGCTGTGATCCTGCTGAGGAGAAGAAAGAGACAGTAAAATGTGTAATACCCAGCGGTAGGAACCACATACGTCTTGTGTAATCTTGGGGGTTATATGTAGATATCTACACAATATAAGGTAAGTACAATTTTACCGCGGAGAACGCAGTAGATCAAATCGGTCTTAAAAATCTGTGCCCCCCTCATTCTCCGCGATGATAAATCACGGTATTTTAGACAGTGCCAGTAGAGGCCATAAACAGGAACAGGGGGTGGATGGGTAAATTACGATACTTTTTAATTTGTTCTGGT
>DAOUXE010000145.1 GCA_030666765.1 Methanosarcinales archaeon | reverse complement strand
TCGAAATGCCCAGGATTTCAGCACCAAGATATATCTTTGATAGGATATCTTAACCCCAGTTCACCCACATGAAATAGCGAAGAGCCTGTTTGTTCCCTCCTTTCGTTGTTTGTAGAATTGCGTGTCTGCACAGTCCCTGTTAAGCGTGCGATATGGCGTCTATTAAGTTTTACTTAAACTACGAACCGGTTCGCAGTTATATTTGGATTTAAAATGCATCGCAATAGACAAAAATACGGAGTCATCCAACAATACCCTCGCCATCAACCAATATCAATACTGCCGATTTTCGTTATCCGGCAACCCATATCTTGAATTAAAATTGGGTCTGGTTTTTGCGGTAGTAATTTTAATGTTTCGCGAACATATCTGCTACATATAAAGTATATGTTAAAGTTCTGAACGCTAAAAGCCGGGTTATACCAACGAACTGGGTGGCGAAGGTATTGATCCAACTGACTCCGCCACTCTTAATATCTCTTCTTTCGTAATCGTGCCTGAGAGCGAATACTCGATACCATCAACGCTCCACCGGAGCGTATTGATATCGAACACAGACCCAAACTCTCCGTCGGTACCGTTGATGCTCACAATTTCCAGATCGCTTATCTCCGGTTCGATGTGGTCCACAGCATCGCTGACCCACTCTGAGATGTGCAACAACTCCGATCCATTCGTGTACATCAGCGACACTCTGTTTTCGCCAAAGACCACAGCATGGTCGAATTCACATCCATCAGGCAGGCACAACGGGGTCTTCAGATCGAAACTGAGATTGTCCCTTGCATCCTCAAGCGTCATTTCATGAGGTATCCGGTCTTCAAACGATTCCTCCACAATAACGGCACCCTCCGGGACTTCAAATATGAACTCGCTGTCCGGAATTCCTGTGTTGAATGTTATATCCTGGTATTCTGACTTCACCGCGAGATTTCCGTCCGGATCGTACATCTCAATCCCAAGAAGCATCCAGTTTTTGCAATCGACCCACGCATGAATATTGGTGATATCCTGTACAAGCTCAGTTTCATCTCTGGGCGTTATATTGAGCACGTAAGCACTCCGCCCATTGACACTCTCGGTGCCCTCGTATGATAGGTCAGTCTCATTCAGGAGACTTCTGATGCTCTCGGTGTAGTCCATATCAAAGGGACCGCATTCCGCCTCCCGAAGTTCCATCTTTGTTACCCGATTCTTTGCGGGGTCATACCTCCACATCGTGCTGCCGTTTGTGACCATTACCATGCTCGCAAGTTCGGCTGGCTCGATATACTCGAAACAGCTTTTATCAGGCTGCTTGGTCATGATCTTCATCTGCATGTTTTCCGTTTTCCCGGCGAACGATGACGTCATGACAATTGTTGCTGAAAAGTCCTCTATCGACTCCTGTTTCGACTCCATCCTGGCAGCGATCTGATCTGCGGTCATCTCTTCGACGCATCCCGTGAAAAGCACGGCTGCAAGAACCATCAGGACTGCTGCGATCTGTTTCTTCATTTGTTTTTATCCTCCTGTGTTGCTTTTAGTGTACTCGGCTATAAGCTGTGGTTGCTTTTTGTACAACCATCGACTCTGCTACTTTTATGAGTTCTTCTTTGCTTATTGTGCCCGTGATCATGACGTTTGATCGAATATAAGCAAATACTCGATCTATTAGATCTATTACTGTGCTTTATGGCGGTTCTCGGGGTTCGGCTTGGTCTCGCGGAACATCCAGAACCTCTGCGTGATATCCTTTCAATGCCACGCATCTTACCGTGAAACTCATTCTTTAAATTATTTTTGTCACGATTGTTTATACATGTAACACACAGACACTTGCATGCCCATGTCTTCGTAGAGCCAAGCAGATGTGTCATGGGCAAATTACCGCTTCTTGACACGAAGAAAGAAACGCCAATGGGTTGCTTAAAATCATTTTACTATGCGCCTGACAATTGAAATTATCAGAGCGACTGCAACAATTATAAATAAAATAAGAAAAATGCTACCAACAAATTGACCAAAACGCATAAAAAAGATATCATATTCTAAATACAAATCTGGATATAAATATACTATTAGATAATGTAAAATAGAAACGAGTAGCAATGCCACTAAAAGTATCGTTGCAATAGAACTTATAGATATCTTTCGCAACATTGCTACTTTCCTCATCTCGTAGTGGTTATGACACAGTTACCCTAAAACTGTCATCGTCCCACGCCGGAATTCCAAGTAGTATCTCTTGCTCGTGGTCATATGCATAGTGGGTGAAACTGCCCGCGCTATCATACTTGACCTTCACCTTTATGTATTCCTCATATCCAAACAGGTGAAAGGCTTGCCAGTATATGACCGTGGCAGGTCCACAAACCCGTCCACATTCTGGCAACCACACACAATCATCACTCGTTGGGAGATCATGCACGGAATATGGTTGCTGACCATCGTATACCTCTATATATTCGACATCATTCGGTATCTTCAAGTAGTAGCTGGCAAATCCATCAGGAGCCCAGTTATCCACATGGATATTTACAGTTCCGTTCTCAGACGTATCGTAGTCATATTTGTCGGGCCAGATATCAATGAAAGCATCCACGAGGATGTATTTGACTATCGGCGGCTGACTTCCGTCCGGAGCGATCAACGGGTTCGAAGAGTAATATCTTGTCCTTGCAAGCTTTCCGTCAGCATCGTATATTTTTGCTATATACCTATTGTCTGACGTTTCCACTTTCACCGTGTATCTATCTGTAGTGTCACCACATTTCAATATCACAGTGGCACCAGTGAGATCTGGGTAATTGTACACTGTTAGTTCTCCGCTGCCAACACCGAATGTGGTTTTTGTTCCGGACGTTTCGATAACTTTGGCGCTCATGTCCGATTCGGCACTCACCATCGGCACTAACGCAAACGCCGCTATTAAAAGCACGGTAAATACCGCGCCCATTCCAATTCCTTTGCTTTGTCTCACGTTGTTTTCCTCATTATAGGTTGTGTTCTATCGTCTCCCGGAAGCACGACCAAAACCTTAAGTAAATATAAGGCGCAACTTGACCATGCCTTCGGGCGATTGTTCTGTGGGGTTCAGCCGTTCTCGAAGGTTCAGTTGAACCCCGTGTGACATATTTATACTGCCAAGCGTAACACTACAAACTCCTAGCATAAATACTTTACGTCCGGTCAGTCTACCATGTAATATACACTTGTTTACATACATAGATATTCGTAAAATAAAACTGATATGCCACAAATAGAAGACACATATCGACATTTCAACAGATAAGAGCAACTTCAGTGAAATGATCGAAATTGTTTTGCAGGCATAGTACATATATCGCAACACCTGCCAAGATAACCAGCGACATCATTATTTCCAACACCATAGCCAGCTCACCTGCCCAGATCCGGCAATATATGTCAGAGGCAGCAAACCACGCGCCACTCAGACGGAACACCAACATATCACCACAGTTATTCTCAATCAATCGTTAATCAGAACTGCTACCCACGATTTTCAGCAATTTCATCCACATTACTCTCTATTCGCTCAATTTGCTGCTTCAGCAGTTCTATCTTTGCATCCATCTCTACAACCATCTTCGATTCCGCAACCTTGCAATCGACGTATCGTTTGACTAAACCAACCACATAAACTGCTATTGCGATCGGTACGGCGTAGAAGAGTATACTTACGATGACAAAAAGAAGTTCTGACACGCCAATCCCAACACTAATCCCAGCCGGGCCAAGAACCAGCACTGTGATCAGTGATGCTGCTACGAATGCCAGAATCCATAAAACATACTTCCTGTTGACCTGCACCATCTTCTACGCATCTCTTATTCACCCGAACTCGTACACCACAGTCACCTGCGCCGAGACTGTCACATCACCTGGCTGAATCTGCGGACCTGCACCCATCATCATCAGAGCCAGGGTCGGAACTGCTTCAGGAATCGGCATCATCCCGCCGTAGCCACTATCATAGCTTATATGCATCCTGTACGGTGAAAACTGTGATCCGGTGGTCGATATCTCAATCGGACCCTTGATCGTAACACCCATCGCGTCTGCAACAGACGCCGCATCCGCCGACGTCCTGCGAGCAGCATCTGCGATAGCCTCATCCCTGAGCTCAGCCTGCCTGGAATCGCTCACCGTGAACATCACGTCATCGATCTCGTTTGCCCCTGCAAAAAGCGCGGCATCGATCACATCGCCGACCTTCTCGATATCCTTAACCGTCACGATCAGTGAGTTTCGCACCTGAAAGCCGATCAGGCTCTCTTCATCATCCCTCCAGTTGTACCGGGGTCGCACTTGATAACCGGATGTCACGGCGTCATCCTCCGGTATTCCGATTTCGTATAGTTTCAAAAGCACTGTGTCCATCTTCTATGAATTCTCATCCGATGCGTTTGTCACATCCTCTGCCTGCGTAACAACCGCGAGCCTGAGCACAGCCTCATCAGGGGTTGTGTCAACGGTTCCGTGTCCTGATACGGTGATCACCTTCTTCTGCTGAATCGTTGGAGCATCCGAGCTCTCGCCCCAGAATCCTGCCGATGCGAGCCCGGCAGAGACCACAAGTCCTGCGAGCAGGAGTGCGGTTATCCATCTTGTTTTGTTCTTCATGTTTGTTGGCTCTCCGCTGTTTTGTATGGGTAATGCGATGCCCCCAACATCAACTGAAACAGATCACAGGAGTGGCGTATTGAATGCAGAGCCC
>DAOUXE010000212.1 GCA_030666765.1 Methanosarcinales archaeon | reverse complement strand
GTCGCACGAGTTCGACCTCTGCACCCTCGACCATGTATTTCCTGCGGCGGTGCATCTGTCTCGTGTCGATCTCGGATGCGCGTGCGCGTAGTGCGTCTTCGACCGCACCCATATCAGCAGCCTTGCATACCCTTTTGAAATCCATCAGTTCGATGATCTGGAGTATAACGCCCCGGTTAGACCGTGTGAAATCGATCAGATCCTCTATCTCGTCGTCGTTTATCCCACCCAGTAGCACCATATTTAGCTTAACCGGCGTAAGCCCCGCGTCCACCGCAGCGCGCACACCATCCAGCACCGAGTCAAGCGCATCGCTATCGCTTCCTGTGATCTGCTGGTACCTGTCAGGGTGCAGCGTATCAAGCGACACATTCACGCGATTAAGCCCAGCTTCTGCGAGATCGTAAGCACACTTTGAAAGCAGCGTTCCGTTGGTCGTGACCGAGACCTCCTTGAGTGCTGGCAGTTCTGCAACGATATCCACGAAATCGCTCCGGCATAGCGGCTCGCCCCCTGTAAACTTGATCTTCCCGACGCCATGCGCAAGCGCTGCACGTGCAAGCGCGGTGATTGTATCTTTTGAGATCTCGCTGTGCGCGTGCGCAACTTCCCCCTCATGGTGACAGTAGATACAGTTTAAGTTACATCGCTGGGTGACTGATATGCGCAGACTCGTGATCCTGCGGTTGTACGAGTCAATCAGTGGGGGATATTCTTGCATTTTGTGTAACAAGTGTATGATACACAAATAAGTTGCGGTTCGTGGGTGGTCAACGTGCATGGTGAGGGGGTTTTTGGTTCACTGGTTTTCAGATGTCCGAAACATGAGGTGGCAGACGCTGTACACCCCGCTCCAGCCCGCAATAGATACCATCACGATCAAAGAATTAATCAGCGATGCGATCGCAGTTTAGTACCATGTTCCCGAAGATCCGAATGCGCAGACTACGGCAGCCCGGGATACGAAATCTCGTAGCCGAGACAAGACTTTTGCCAGATGACCTGATCTGCCCGATATTCGTGGATGAGACCATCGAAGAGCCTGTAGAGATAGAGTCTATGCCGGGCCAATATCGTTTTCCACTTGATACGGTTGCGGATGAGGCAAAAGAGATCAAGGATCTAGGAATTCCGGCAATCATCCTATTTGGGATACCTGAAGCGAAGGATGAGGAAGCGATGAGTGCTTATGACGACGATGGTGTCATTCAGCAGGCGGTGCGGAACATCAGGTCGGGAACAGACGATCTGATCATTGTAACCGATGTCTGCCTGTGCGAGTACACCACACACGGGCACTGCGGCATCGTTGATTATGCCAGAGAAACGGTACTCAACGACCCGACACTCCCAATCCTCGGGAAGGTTGCGGTCAGCCATGCCCGCGCAGGCGCTGACATCGTTGCGCCGTCAGGCATGATGGATGGCATGGTGCGCGCGATCAGGACTGCGCTCGACATCGACGGATTCGAAGACACCCCGATTATGTCCTACTCTGCCAAGTACTGCTCATGCTTCTACGGTCCGTTTCGGGAAGCTGCAGACTCCGGATATGCATTCGGAGACCGTGGCGGGTACCAGATGGATCCTGCAAACTCAGATGAGGCGCTCCGAGAGGTGGAACTGGACATCGCGGAGGGCGCAGATATCGTGATGGTGAAACCCGCGATGCCATATCTCGATGTTCTCTACCGGGTCAAGACCGCATACCAGATGTCGACTGCTGCATATCAGGTGAGCGGCGAGTATGCGATGATCGAGGCAACCGCCGCGATGGGATGGCTCGACCGCGATCAGGCGATCTACGAATCATTGCTCTCGATCAAGCGTGCAGGTGCTGACATGATTCTCACGTACTTTGCGAAGGACGTGGCACGGATGCTGCGCGAGGATTCTGGGGCGCAAGCACCATGATGATCTGATTTGTAGGCATGATGCGGGATTAACGCAGGCGTTAATGCGATAGTATTGGCGCCCGCCACTATCTCTCATCTGACTATGACAAAACTTATGAATATGTACCACTCAAATAGTACATATATGGATAAGCTGGAAGAGATCATTGCAGAATTTCATAAAGAACCGCTTCCCCGATTATTTAAAAGAGAGTTATCCGTTCCGGTGGACACCGGCAAAGTGATAACCATAGTAGGTTTGAGGCGTGTAGGAAAAACGTACTATCTCTTTCAGACGATCCGGGAACTGATGGATCAGGGACTTGAAAAAAAGCGGCTATTCTACATAAACTTCGAAGATGAGAGAATAAGCGACATATCTGTAAACGATCTTTCCATGATCATCGAACTATACTACAAGATAAATCCGGACGCAGAGACACTTTATCTCTTCTTTGACGAGATACAACTGATCGATGGCTGGGAGCGTTTTGTCAGGCGGCTGACTGAAAGGAAGGAGGTCAGGATCTTTTTGACCGGATCCTCGTCAAAACTGCTCTCAAAAGAGATTACCACGAGCCTCCGGGGGCGGACATTACCCTTTAACCTGTTCACGCTCTCATTTAGGGAATTTTTGCATGCATTGGATTTCGCGCCAGGTTCCCCGCTTATCGAATCGGAAAGAGGCGACCTGAGGCGATACCTTGATGAGTACCTGCAATCAGGCGGGTTTCCCGAACTTCTGCAATACGACCGGATGATCAGGTTACGAACACTACAAGAATATGTGGACCTGATCATCTACCGGGATCTGGTGGAAAGGTACGGCATAGAAAAAATATCTGCCTTAAAATTCATGATAAAGTCCCTGATACGAAACTTTGCACGGGAGTTGTCTGTCCGGAAATTGCATAATTACCTGCAGTCGGCAGGTGTGCCACTGAGCAAGACAAAGGTCTATGAATATTTCTCATATCTGGAAGATATAAATTTCATTTTCCTTCTCAAAAAGTACGGAAAAGGTGTGAGGGAGGTTGAAGGGAGTATACCAAAGATATACTTAATCGACCTTGGATTTGTAACGCTGCACGGGCTGGGGGATATGGGAAGGCGAATAGAAAATGTGGTTGCAATAGAGTTATTGAGACAAAAGAACTACTGGAAACCTCTTCTCGAAGTATTCTACTGGAAAGATAGGGGCGGACGCGAGGTGGATTTCGTTCTTGCCGAAGGCTCAGAGGTAACGCAGTTGATACAGGTATGCTACGATGTTTCTGACCCATACACAAAGGATCGGGGACTAAAGTCACTCATCAAGGCATCAAAGGAACTGGATTGCAGCAACCTCTCTGTGATCACCTGGGATTACGGGGGTGAGGAGGAGTTCGAGGGCTTCACGGTTGGTTTTGTTCCGCTCTGGAAGTGGCTGCTTTAAGGATGTTTAGCCAAATCAAGTCATTTTGTGACAGTCCCTGAAGCATGCGAGATTTTCAGAGGCGATACTATCTGAACAGGGGATGCAAAGATGCCAAGAGGGGATCATTACCCCTCCAGACACGTCACACCTTTCCCCGCACCATGATCAACCGGTTGATC
>DAOUXE010000111.1 GCA_030666765.1 Methanosarcinales archaeon | reverse complement strand
TTCCATTTGAACAAGCCGTAAAAGAGATCGAAAGCGGATCAGGATGAGTTATAGAATATTTATCCTGCGGCGTGCCCAGAAGGAGCTGTCCCGCATCCCTAACAGACCATTTGGGCGGATAAAGGAATCTATAATACGACTTGGGGAAGATCCGCTGCCGCGTGGCTGTAAGAAACTGACCGGGCGGGATGGGTGGCGGATTCGGGTTGGCGATTACCGCGTGATCTACGAGGTTGACAGCGGCGAGCGGGTCGTGACCGTGCTCCACATCGGGCACAGACGTGATGTTTACCGATGAGGCAGATAATTATCGAAGTCGCTTTATTTTCGAGATCATCCGACACAACCATGAAACATGAAGAGAGGGGAATTGTGCCTGGGCCTTCCGGGCACCGCCATTACCGCTTTCGGTTCAGAGCGTGATCGGATCGGCTGCCGCCTGCAGGATCATTAGCACATCGAGCGAGTTTACCACGCCGTCGCTGCTGACGTCTGCCGCTGTGGTGGGTTCGCAGCTTCCGGCAGCCATCTTAAGCGCGATCACGGCGTCTGGGGTGGTGTGGATACATTTGGTTAAGGTCGCCACGCAGGGGTTCGTACCAGACCGCAATCATTTATATCGTGCTACCTCGGTATCACCCGACGCAATAAAAGAAACCACAAGGAAGAATCTCTTACTTCAAGTTCCTGTTCACTCTTGCCGTTTTAGCACAAGGTAGGCGGTTACAAACAGCCCTATGATTGCAAACATCGCCCCGAAGCCCGGAACGTCTGTCTTGTTTGTGACCGGTTCAGCATCTACTGGAGTCTTGGTCACCGCCGTTGATGGTACATCACCCGTTGCAATAATTTTAACATCGCCGTTCAGGTCGCCTGCTGTCGGGAGTTCTGGAGTCTGAATGTCGTAGATGTAGGCAGAGCCTGAATTCTCGCCGTCATCATCATCATCACTATATGCACCTACGATGACATAGTCACCTGAGCTGGAGACGGATTGGCCGAAATAGTCATTCGTTGCGCCGTCACTTGCCGTGAGTTTTGCTTGCTGGAACCATGTTGCCCCGTCGCGATTGAAGATATAGGCAGATCCCGAATTTTTACCGTGACCATCATCACTATATGCACCTACGATGACATAGTCACCTGAGCTGGAGATAGAAAAGCCGAACCGATCATACATCACACCGTCGCTTGCTGTGAGCTTTGCTTGCCGACTCCATTCAGTTTCACTGCGTTTGTAGGTATATACAGAGCCAGAATCACCACCAGTGTCATCATCCCATGGAGCGCTCATGGTAGCATAGTCGCCTGAGATGGAGACTGAAAATCCGAAATGATCGATTGCTCCGCCGTCACTTGCCGTCATCTTTGCTTGCTGACCCCATGTTGTTTCGTCGAGCTTGAAGATGTAGGCAGAGCCAGAACTGACACCGCAGTCATCATCAAGATATGCACCCACGAGGGCATAGTCGCCAGAGATGGAGGCAGAATAACCGAACAAGTCGCCTGTTGCGTCGTCACTTACTGTAAGTTTTGCTTGCTGGCTCCATGTTGTCCCATCACGCTTGAAGATATAGGCAGCTCCAGAACTGGCACCGCTGTCATCATAACCACGTGCGCCCACGATGACATAGTCGCCTGAGATGGAGGCCGAATAGCCGAAGCGGTTACCTGCTGCGCCGTCACTTGCCATGATTTTTGCTTGCTGGCTCCATGTTGTCCCATCACGCTTGAAGATATAGGCAGAGCCAGAACTGGCACCGCGATCATCATCACCCCGTGCACCCACGACGACATAGTCTCCTGATATGGAGGCGTATTGGCCGAAATAGTCATCCTCTTCGCCGTCACTTGCCGTGATCTTTGCTTGCTGGTTCCATGTTGTTCCGTCGCGCTTGTAGATGTAGGCGGATCCCGAATCGTCGCCGTTATCATCATCCAGATAAGCGCCAATGATGGCATAGTCACCTGAGATGGAGACCGAATAGCCAAACTCGTCATGCGCCGCGCCGTCACTTGCCGTGAGCTTGACCTCATCAGCACCGGCGCAAGTGGTTAGAATCAGAATAAGCAGCACTGAAATAAATATCGATGCCGGCATTCGTTTATTCATTCGTTTCACCTTCCTCGGATTTATAATTACGAATCCTGGACTTTGAGGTTCTAAAAAGCTTTCGACACGTCAGCACAAAGCTCTGATCACGCTTGCGCGTTGCAAAGGATTCGCTACCCGGGTTGCTATCGATGCGTCGGTTGAGGAATCGCGAACCCCCGCGATGAACTGCACCACCACTCCTGGCACCGATCCCAACGCGTGGTCGCAAGCACCCCAACCGCCATACATTTTTACCACACCAGATCGAATACACCACAGACCAATGAGAATTGCGATACTAAACAGGGACAGATGTCAGCCAGATACGTGCTCGCACGAGTGCATCAAATACTGTCCACGCGTGCGGACAGGTGACGAAACCATCGTGATTGAGGAAGGGAAAAAGCCCGTCATCTCCGAAGAACTCTGCATCGGTTGCGGCATCTGCGTCAACAAATGCCCGTTTGACGCAATACACATCATATCACTCCCCGAATCCTTGACAGAGCCGACGCACAGGTACGGCGAAAATGGCTTCGTGCTCTTTGGGCTGCCGCTGCCACAGCACGGGAAAGCGGTAGGCATTCTCGGACCAAACGGGATCGGGAAGACAACAGCAGTCCGGATCCTTTCCGGAAACTTAGTGCCGAACCTCGATGCTGATGCGGACTGGGAGGATATTTTCAAGCATTATTCCGGTTCTGCGATGCAGGACTATCTCAGGAAGATATCCAAAAACGAAATACAGCTATCCCAGAAACCTCAGTACGTGGATCGACTTCCCGAGGTATTCAGCGGCAAGGTCTCGGAATTACTCGAGAAAGTAGATGAACGTGGTGAACTTGAGAACCTGATTGCAGAACTCGAGATCGGGCACATCCTCAACCGGAATCTCGGTGATCTCAGCGGTGGCGAGCTTCAGCGGGTTGCGATCGCTGCATGTGCTGCAAAAGATGCAGACTTCTATTTTTTCGATGAGATAAGCCCATATCTTGACATCTACCAGCGCATCCGTGCAGCGATCCTGATCAGGAAACTTGCGAGCAAGAACGCGGTACTGGTGGTCGAGCATGATCTTGCAATCCTCGATCTGCTTGCAGATGTGGCGCACATCGGATACGGCGAGCCAGGCGGGTTCGGCGTGATCACGCATGTAAAGGGCGTTCGGCAGGCAATCAACCAGTATCTCCGCGGATTCCTGCCAGAGGAGAACGTGCGGATCAGACCGGATTCGATTGACTTTGAGGTACATGCGCCCCGATCTTTAAAGGACATTCCAGTGTTATTCGAGTTTCCTGAGTTTACAAAGACGTACGATGGTGGATTTTCGCTTTCGGTGGATGCCGGCGAGTTGCGAGCGGGAGAAGTCGTCGGAGCGGTCGGTCCGAATGGGATTGGGAAGAGTACGTTTGCAAAACTGCTTGCAGGAATGCAAGAGCCGACAACCGGTGAAGTATCTACGGATATCCGGATTTCGTACAAACCACAGTACATAAAACCGGATTCGTTTATAAGGGTCCACGATTTCCTGCGGAGTATCACGCGTTACGTCGATACCAGTTACTACGAGACCAGTATCACAAACCCTCTTCAGCTTAAGTACCTGATGGAGCGGGAGATCACAGACTTAAGCGGCGGCGAACTCCAGCGGGTTGCGATCGCTGCGTGCCTCTCCAGGGACGCGGACCTGTACGTGCTGGACGAGCCGTCCGCGCACCTCGATGTTGAGCAGCGGGTCTCTGCGTGCTCTGCCATACGAAGATTTGCCGAGAACAAACATACAACAGCGATCGTGATCGATCACGACATCTACATGGTCGATCTCTTAAGTGACCGGCTGCTCGTGTTCGAAGGGGAGCCTGCCGTACACGGCGAGGTCTTCGGACCGTTCGGTCTGCGTGAGGGCATGAACAGGTTCCTTAAGAATCTGGATATTACATTCAGGCGTGACGAGGAGACGAAACGACCGCGAATCAACAAACCGGGTTCCAGGCTCGACCGGGAGCAGAAGGCGAGCGGTGAGTACTATTACGCAGCGGTTGAGTGATATCCGCCCATGTAAAACTTTTAGTAGTATCCCACTGATGACACCGTAGAGGTATTTCTATGGAATTAAACGGAGTTGAAATCGAGGATACTTATGCAGAGGCATTTGGTATCAAGGTGGCACGGGTGCTGATTACTGGCGCGAGCGAGCACTGGGCAATGGTTGCTGCAACAGAAGCAACAGGATTCGGGACGTCTGTAATCCTGTGCCCGGCAGAGGCTGGAATTGAGTGCGTTGTCGATGGCAGCGAGACACCGGACGGACGTCCCGGCGTCTACATCCAGATATGCACATTTGGGTATAAGGCGCTTGAGGAACAGTTGCTGAATCGGATCAGTCAGTGTGTCTTGACAGCACCAACGACTGCTGTGTGGAACGGGCTTCCTGATGCGGAGAAGCAGTTCGATACCGGATTCAAGCTGAAGTTCTTTGCGGATGGTTATGAGTCGGAACTGGAGGTCAGCGGGCGCAAGGCGTACGCGATCCCGATGATGGAAGGCGACTTCATCATAGAGCACGGAATCGGTGCAGTCGATGGTGTTGCAGGTGGTAACTTCTTCATCCTTGCAGACACTCAGGCAAACGGGCTTGAGGCAGCAAAGGATGCGGTAGCGGCAGTCCTGCAATGTGAAGGATCAATCACGCCGTTCCCTGGTGGGATCGTTGCAAGTGGCTCAAAACCGGGCGCGGACACGTACACATTCATGACGGCAACAACGAACCAGAGGTTTGCTCCGACGCTCAAAGACAAGGTCGAGGATACGAGCATTCCTGCCGATGTCAATGCAGTGTATGAACTCGTGATCAATGGTGTTGACATCGAAGCCGTGACTGCCGCGACCAAAGCCGGAATTGAGGCTGCTGTGAAGGTGCCGGGCGTCAAGAAGATCACTGCCGGAAACTACGGTGGAAGTCTGGGCGCGTTTAAGGTCAATCTTGGCGATCTCTTCTGAGGTCGTCTCTCTTTTTATTTTTTTGTAATGAGTGATCCGGTTTGAGTGCACTGCTGCAAAAAAGGAGGCGGTATGACTGCTGAAATAGCAATAATTAAGAAAGAAGCGATCGCAATTGCGGCAGACAGCGCTGTTACATTACGCGAAGAGAAGATCGTATCCACTCCAAAAAGGGGTGTAAGAGGTATGCGGGCTTCAATTTACCTAAATCTTGTGTTATGATCTGCTTTGATTTCTAAAGATTGTCTGTT
>DAOUXE010000073.1 GCA_030666765.1 Methanosarcinales archaeon | reverse complement strand
CCACTGCTGCTACCACTGCTGCGGCCATTGCCGCCGCCGGTGCTGCTGGTGCTGCTGGTGCTGTTGTTACCATTATTGGAATAGATCGTTGCCGGTAGGCCGAAATGTTTCCGGATGGCTTTGAGTCGAGATCCCACGCATGGAACCCGGTCCACATTCGTACTGCGAGAGCTGTTTTTGTATGACTTTAATATCATCATCAGATTACCGTGTTTTAGAGGGTGTTTGAAATCGATCCGGTCATAGTATCGTGTTATATTTTCCCTGCCATAGATCGTCACAACATATATGTCGCTGGATGTGGTCATGGTCTTGACTTCACCATCCACCACGAATGATAATATGGCTCCATCCGATGGTGGCGGCACGCGAATCCGTCCGATAATCCCGAATTTGAGCAGTGCGAGCAAAACCCCTTCCGCGAGTTGCTTGCCTGTAGTATATAGTTGCAGGCTCGATGAATCGGTTTGCTGTGCAGTGCAAGACCCATCGGCATCAAAGAGTCCGCGTAAGTATGCGGCGATCAGGTTGTTTGGTAGATTCAGCACCACATCAGGAACTGAGATTTTGGACGATTTCGGAGATACCGGGACGCCAAGCGTATGGAGAATCTCTGCGATGATCGTTGATCCGAACCTGATATCAGGCGGGCGGACGTTGCTGCCATCACTTCTTGAATATTCTACGCCAAAGAGTTCTGTGATTATCGATGTGTATCTTTCGAGGAGATGAACATCCGAGTTACTGAACCGTATCTGAGACCCGCCGTATCCTATAGCATGTTTCGCTTTGCTTATACTACCGTCGCCCGCGATGAGTCCTGCGAAGTACATAAAATCTTCATTCGGAGTGACAGGCAGCGTTATCTTGTGGCCATGCTGTTGTGAGAACCAGCAGCAACTCTGTGCAACCTCTTCAAATTCGATTCCAGCCTGTTCGGCAAGTCGCATGAGCGTTCTGAGGTCGGGGTTGCCGCGTGCATCTTCGTTTGTCCGGTTATAGTACAGACTATCTTCCGAGACTCCAAGAGCGGATGCAGCATCCTTGATGGTGCCATATCTTTTCTTCAGCCGCGACACTATTCTGGCGGTTAATCGGGATGCACCTAAAACGGTGCAGTTGCTCTCAAATAGTTCGATGGTGTACGGGACTTTACTGTTCTCTGGCAGAAGACGCGGTGTTGCAAGATATTGCTGATCGGCCAGGTCTGCGGATCTGACCCATCCGATGCCGCGGTCCGTCATCACGGGAAGAGGGGTGGTCGGAGTCACGGTTATTGATCTACCGCTCTCTGTTTCAATGTGCATCATGGTGTCAGGTGCACGAATTCGCCATACCGCAGCGAGTGGGTTCTCCGTGATGGCGTGATTGGAATCTACCGTTGACAGGGAGACACTATTGCAGTTGCTTTTCCAGATTCCATCCTCCACCTGGATTGGATTTTGCATACGCTCCTCCACGAACTCCCCAATTCTGAAAAACCCGTCTGAGGTCTGTATCCGCGTATCAGGCGAAACACACAAACCCGCGGCAGAACTGCTGCGACCACTCGTATATATCCCGCGGGGCGCAAGTTTTCTGATGTACCTGAGAAGCTGCGACTTCGCAATCCCGGGATCGCCGACAAGCAGCACATGAACGTCCCCGCGGATCCTTGCTCCGTCAGGAAGGCTCTTTGGAACGCCGCTCATCAACTGGAGCGCAAGCGCCTCCTTCACCTCCTCATAACCATAGATGGATGGCGCGATCGACGCAATGATTTTTTTATATATCCCTGGGTCTTCACTGAGTTTAATGATCTCTTCTTCCTCTTCCGGTGTGATCTCGATCTCTGTAAACTCTTTGTCCTTCGTCTCGATCGAGACCGAGTCGAGTATGATATCAAAGAACGTGCTCTTACCTTCGCGCGTGATCCGCTGGTACGATCGCAGGATTCCTGCAACGATCACATGATCCCCGGGCGCTACGATCCCTGCGATATCATCCTCGATATTGACATCGAGGGTCTGCGGCTGTTCACCTCCACGCATGTCCTCCGGCGATTCCTGCACACGCAGTTTCTGGGCATCTACAAACTCCGATTCGGTAAGTTTTATCTTAAACGGTCCTTTTCTCCCACACCCCTCGTTTTTGCACATATATGGCTCCACAAACCGTCCACTGGACTGGGGCACAAGCATAGTCTCTCCGCACCCGTTGCATTCGAATGCCGCGACAAGCAATCGCGGGCGCACCTCTGTCGCCATGCGCACAAGCCCCTCGATAGCGATCAGTTTCGAGATGTGAATGCTCCTGAGATCCCGTATCTTGACCTTCTGCGGGATGTTCGTAATCCGCAGATGTGCGCCTGCAAGCGTCTTCTTGACCGGGAGATCGAAACTCCGGAGCGCTTCTTCTGCTGTATTGAGAGCCTGATCCGGATGCGTCAGAAGTTCGTCTGCCAGATCCGGATCGAATTTCTCGATATTTACGAAATCAACATACAGACTCCGGCTTTCCGGGTATTCGTTCGCAAGAGCGAGAATGTCTCCGATGTAGTACCGGTTAAAAAACTTATCCCACTGGGCGGATGTGTCGGTTTTCATGTCGTATCGGTGACTACGTCTGCTCAGGTATTTAGGTTTTTGATCGGGACGTCCGGATCAGGGACCTGGTATGTGCAGGTCCCGGCATCTTGTATGTGCTGGCGATGTTTTCACTATGCAGTGTCGTTATGTGGTGAAAGTTGGTGAAAGTCAATAGAAGTGGTGGTGCACAAGGATACTTTTTCCATCAGCACACATACAGTATTACCGAAAAGCACTGAGGCGATAACATTGCCGCAATACCCCAACATCCCGGAACACGTAAAAGGGATCGATAAAATAATTGAACCTTTCAAGAAAAATAGAGACATGATCCCGATCTACCCCTTTGGCTCTTATGCACGAGGCGTGGAAAAGCCATTCTCTGACATAGGCATCTGCGTGATTGCTGACAAAGATGCAGATAGGGATGAAATGCTGATCCACTCATCTAAAAGATAGATATTTCTATATTCAACTAGCTGCCACTGGGAATGAGGTTCAGAGTCCTTAAGGAGGGTCAGTTACTCTTCTTGCGAGATGACCCGAATTTCGGCGAATTGAAATGAACTTACCTTATATCACCTGACTTTCGGCAAATTGAAATATCCTGTTCTTTTATCGTCACAGAACATATATGGAATTATCAATGATAACGATGCGATTGAAGAGTAGATATTTGAAAAGGGTGGAACCGGAGATTATATTGTGACTTCAAGAAATCTTGGAGTTTTAGGGACTTATCGGGAGATCTTCAATCTTCTAGCGTGGGCAATATAACCGATATAGGACTTGCCAGCGAGCTTTCAAATCCAGTGTATCAGAAATGTTCTTGCCCATGAATACTATAACCTGACCGAGAAGGATGTTTTCAGGACGTATCACAGGGTGCATGTTATCAGGAAGTCCGTAGAACGGGTGAAGGAAAATATAAAGAGCGTTTAATGAGTTTCTCGTCTGTTAGGCATTCGTAGTTTTAATCGGGATGCCTAAAATCGACCTCTTCCAAAGCGAAAGGTATTTATTACACCTATCTATAATCCGATTGTACTACACATTTCGCGTTAGTGCGAAAGTGTATAAACATAATAAGAGGAGATAAATATGACCGTAATAGTAAACGAAGAAGAATGTACAGGATGCGGAACATGTGTAGACGAGTGCCCTGCAGAAGCAATCACCCTGAACGATAACGACATCGCTGTGATCGATCAGGACGAGTGTACTGAGTGCGGAACCTGCGTGGAAGCTTGTCCAAGCGAAGCAATAACGATGGAAGACTGAAACGGTCATCCATCATTTTATTTTTTTTATTGGTTATTATGGAAACAATAACTGTTGGTATACTAGGGGCAACCGGCGCTGTCGGGCAGCGGTTCATCGAGGCGCTGTCAGACCACCCCTGGTTTGAACTGACAGCACTTGCAGCATCAGAGCGGAGCGCTGGCAAGCCATACTCGCGCGCTGCTAACTGGAGACTCTCGTCTTCGCTTCCGGACAAGATCGGGAAGCAGGTTGTGGTTTCCATGAAACCGGAAGAAGTTGAAGCGGATCTGGTATTCTCAGCACTACCCGCGGATGTTGCGCGCACCGTCGAGCCCGCGTTTGCACGCGCCGGCGCCATGGTTGCTAGCAACGCGTCTGCATTTCGACAGGAGCCGGATGTGCCGCTCTTAATCCCTGAAGTAAATTCCGATCATCTTGGTCTGCTTGAGATCCAGCGAGAGGCACGGGGCTGGGACGGCGCGATCGTGACCAACCCGAACTGTTCTGTGATCATGCTCGCTGTTACGCTAAAGCCGCTTATGCAGTTTGGGATCACTGATGTTAAGGTTGCGACGATGCAGGCGATCTCGGGCGCGGGATACAATGGCGTGGCATCGATGGCGATTCTCGACAACGTTGTCCCGTACATCGGTGACGAAGAAGAGAAGGTCGAGAACGAGGCGCAGAAACTGCTTGGAAGATTCGATGGCAGCTCTGTCGTCAACGCTGAGTTCGGTGTGAGTGCAAGCTGCCACAGGGTACCGGTCCTCGACGGGCACACCGAGGCGGTATGGATAACGACGGCTGATGACCCCTCGCCCGCTGAAGTTCGAGATGCATTCGTTAGTTTCGATCCGGGACTTGATCTTCCGACTGAGCCCGAGCACGTAATCATCGTCCGCGACGAACCTGACCGACCACAGCCGAGACTGGACCGGGACGCTGGGGGTGGCATGAGTGTTTCTGTCGGGCGCATCAGGGAGGGGATTCGGTATATCACAATGGGACACAACACGGTTCGGGGCGCGGCTGGCGCATCGGTGCTGAACGCTGAGTTGATGCTGAGTCGCGGGTTGTTGTGAACTAGCGATCAAATCTGCCCAACAACCAAGCGGCCAACTAAATTAAATCGGATTGCAGCCACTGTTACTACTATGAAGTGGCTTCTGAAGATGATCGTTACCTGTGCGATCATAAGCGTATTCTCAACAGTCGCGGTTCTTCTCTACACATCCACCGAAGATACGCTACCAAGTCTCTGTGCAGTAAAGCCAGTCTACCTGCTGGCAGCGGTTCTCCTGCACACCCTCTCTTATGGCATCTGGGGGTTTCGGATATCGGTGCTCTGCCGGAGTCTTGGCGAACACGTGAGTATCATCAAATCAACCGAGGTCGCAACCTCAAGCTTGCTCATGATGGCAGTCACTCCATCGAGCGCGGGCGGTGAGCCGGTCATGGTCTACATGCTCACGAAGGAAGGGATAACGCCAGGGAAGTCGTCAGCGATCGTTGTTGCAGGGAGGTTATTCGATGCGGTCCTGCTCCTCCTTGTGCTGCCACTCGCAATAATCACGCTGAAGAGTATATCGTTCGAACTTGACATTCTCCTCATAGCTGCCGCGCTTACCATGGTACTGGCGATATCCGCGTTATGGGTGATCATATTCAACCACAGTCGGTTCATCTCAGTGGTTACATCGGTCTGCGAGAGGGTCTTTCATATAGTAGGGCTCGGAAATGTCCCTGATACGATCATCGGAAGGATAGAAGAGGAGATAATCGAGTTCAAGAATGGTTTCATAACAAGCACCCGCGGCGGGAGGTCGGATATACTTCTCGCAGCCGGCGCAACCGTCCTCTTCTGGGTAGTCGAGTTCATGCACATTCCACTCATCCTCTGCGGGCTCAATGTGCCGGATGTGTTCTCCCTGATCGCGGTCGCGTTTGCAGCCCAGGTGGTCATCTCGATTGTGATGGTTGTGCCCCTAACACCGGGAGCGTCGGGGGTTGCGGAACTCTCATCCACCGCACTGCTGGCCACCTTTATACCGCTGCATCTCGTCGGCATTGTGGTGATCTGCTGGAGGGCGGTGACGTACTACTTGAATGTGATCGTGGGCGCGTTCGTGAGCATCAGGATCGTGAAGAACATGGATTACATCACAAAGCGGTTCTCCAGGTGAGTTCGTTTCATTCCATTCTCGATCCGCGAAACATCGGGGCAACATCATTTAAGTGCTCACCGAACAATAAAGTAGCAAAAATACAGCTTGAGTAACTCGTGGTAGGAACTGGGCTGATGAAAAGACGTTCATCCAGCCCCACTAGATTGATCCTAGTTCTGTTCCTTTTT
>DAOUXE010000151.1 GCA_030666765.1 Methanosarcinales archaeon | reverse complement strand
GGTGCATACACGACCTCGATCTCCAATTGATCGACCAGCAAGGAAGCCACTCTGCCACAGTAATCTGCGGCGCCCGCCGTGCCGCCGAAAGATTCGGCAAGCGCGAACGCACGCGATATTGCATCCGGGTCGGCATTACGATGACCGAGAAAGAGGACGTTTTGGTAGTTTAACATCTGGTCATAGAATGTTATTTCATCAATGTTCATGATATAGGGGATGCGGTCAGAGTTAAAAAGTATGATGTGGCTGCCAGAGTAAGTTTTGTGAAGCAGGTAAGAGTGTTTCGGGACTGTATTGGGCTTGCATATAACTCCGCATCTTGCCCCCATCCAAAACTTAATGTGACGCGTGCACCATCTCGGTTATATGAAGATAGCGATTCTTGGCGGGACCGGCGACATCGGAGAGGGTTTTGTGCTTAACTGGGCAGGAAACCACCACATCCGCATCGGATCACGCAAGGCAGACAAGGCAGAGGCAGCAGCCGAAAGTTACAGAGGTACGCTTGCAGGTCATGAGATGAAAGGCGATATTCTGGGATTCGATAACATGACCGCAGCAGAGGGTGCGGACGTGATCATACTCACAGTACCGTACAAACACATCTCAGGAGTGATTGATACCGTGCGTCCTGTACTCGATTGCCAGATCGTCATCTCTCCGGTTGTTCCGATGATGAAAACCGAATATTTTGAGTACACCCCCCCAACGCAAGGGAGTGCGGCAGAAGAGATTCGGGATATGCTGCCAGAGGGGATCTGCGTGGTTGCGGCATATCACACAATCGCGTCCGGGCGGCTGTGCAGTCTCGATCCCACATTCAGGTGCGATGTGCTGATCTGCGGTGATGATCGTCATTCGAAGGATGTAGTGATCGACCTCACCGACGAAATCGAGTGCCTGCGTCCACTGGATGCCGGTCCGCTCGCAGCAGCAAGGACAACCGAGTCGTTAACACCAATGCTGCGCAATCTCGCCATGCTAAACGACCTGAAAGATCCGAGCATCAAGATTCTGTAAGATTACGATGTCACTTGATTCCCTGCGCCCTCATGCAAAAAGTATCTTAAAGCCGCTTGTTGGGATCATGTCCCACACGGCGATAACGCCTGATGCCCTGTCGGTCATCTCCCTTATCTTTGCTATCTCTGCAGGAATGCTGTATGCGGTGTCGGGTGACAGCACAACGCTTGTGCTTGCTGCAGGTTCGATGGTACTCTTAAACGGGATCGCGGATGCGATGGACGGGGAACTTGCGAGAAGTTCAGGAACTGCTGGCAAGCGCGGCGATTTCCTGGATCATGTGATCGACCGGTATGCCGATGTCTTCATCATCTGCGGAATATTCTTCGGAGCGTATGTGGGCTGGCGGATCGGAGTTGCTGCGATCGTTGGCACGCTTCTTACCAGTTATCTCGGTGTGCAGGCGCAGGCAGTCGGGGTTGGCAGGTATTATGGAGGAATACTCGGGCGGGCTGACCGTCTTGTAATTATAATGCTTGCAAGCATCCTTTACTTCATATATCCTGATACAATCTATGGGTTTTCATTTCTCGGGTGGTCGATAGTGTTGATAGCGATAGCGAGCAATTTAACAGTGATCCAGCGATTTGTGTATATCTGGAAGGAACTTACATGATAACCGATACCGATAGGCTCTGCTTCAGGACGCTCCCCCCGACTCCACCATCTTGCAGATATCCTCTTCCAGCCGCCTTCCCGCACCCTCTTCGTACATATCCTCTATCTTGCTAGTCCTTATTAGCTCGTTTATGTCCCAAAGTCGCTCGTTAAATATCGTTTTCGCATCATATCCGTTATCCCCCATGATCGCATAGATAATATAATACTGGGCACAAAAATCCGGGTCAAGGAGCGGGTATACTTCGCCCACGAGGTCTTTCAGATCAGAGTCTACCTTCAACTCATAATGATCATTCTCAACCATCATATCCGCATCCAGGTATGTGACGTTTATAATCGCCTCCTCCTCCGGACGCTTGAACACAAATTTTTCAATGATCTCTGCGGTATTTGCGCCATGGTACCACTTCTCCTGCCATGCTCTATAAACTGCAGCGCAGAGCCGCCATATCCATGACGCATGTACGAATATGCGGTAATCATAGTACAGTTTATCGACCGTTTGATTATCCAGTGCCAGGATGCCGTCAATTATGATAACTAGGTCTTTATCCGGATTTAACTTTACATCTGCTTCTCCGGACCACTCAGTCAGCCGGTTAACATCTCGAAAAAGTTCGGTATGACTCTCAGACAACCGGCTGCCAAACAGTGTAGATTTCTTGTCCAGGAATCTTCCTAATTTGCTGTACCTCACACGGGATACCTGATCGAATACAGGATGTCTGACAGTGTCTCCGTTATTGGCAGCTACTACATCCCCCCACAGCCGTGCAAGAGAGTATTTCTCTCGGATTCCACCCCTTTCCCGCTTTTCTTTCGGTATCAGATAATCGTCCATCGCTATAATCTCTGCGGTAGCCCGGTCAGAACCATTCCCCTCGAGTTTCTCGATCCCGTTCTTCACGAGTTCGGCAAAGTATGTCTTCCCGCCGCCCGATGGTCCGGCAATACCGATGATCGTATGCGTGGATAGTTTTCGCCCTGTCTGGAGTATTTCTATTATCTCGGAGATCGCAGCCCCTTCTGCCTCACCTATCATCAATTTCGTGTCAGGCTCGATCCTCATCTTCATCTGCTTCTCCTGTAGCGCACAGAGAGCCGCACCTGCTGCGCCCTGCCACTTCCCTGAAATCCGCTCGTACCGGGTTATCTCTTCTTCGTCTTCATCTACAGCCCTGCCTCTTGCCTCTTCGATCCCGCCGAGTATCTCTATCTTAAGCCCGGGGAATTTATCGTCGATCCCCTTCGCAATTCCCTGGATGATCATCTGCCTCTCCTCCTTCTGCCGGATCATGCCGCCGCTTAGCGCCACCCAGAACCCGGTGACATCCATCAGCCGCGCCAGCTCCCCAAATAGAATCGCGAGATTCGCGCCGTACTCAGTGAACACGTCCGATGCAACATTCCGTAGCTCTCCATCGTATCTTAGGAAAGCTCCGACATCTGTTGCCAGCAGGTTACACTTCTCACCTGCGCACTCGACCTTCTCTGAAAAATCATGCGGAAGTTTTACGCCCCTCTCCGATGTTAGGTGCATGAACCTCTCAACCACCCATTCGGATGGAAGTTCAAGGCACCCCTTCATGCCGCAATTGCAGGTAGGCACATCCTCTGAGAAGTTCACCCTGAAATGAGTCTCCATCGGTGCTCCTACCCATGACAAGAGGTAGCCCTCCACGAGGATTGCAAACCCAATCCCCTTTCGCAAGACAAGCGCCACGGTCGGCTGGTCGGTTGCGATGTCGTCTGCCCAGACGATCCTGTGATAGACCGCTTCTACATTGGCATCGTTGATGAACCTGATAGAGGGGCACTTCCGCTGCAAACTTTCAAGTGACTCCATGGTCACGCCTTTCATCTCTGCTATTCTCACGATATTCCCGTAAGGATCCACTGGTCCCGGAACGCCGATATAGACATCCTCGTCCTTGCTGATACCAACCTCGGTAGCAGCCTTTGTGAGACACTCTTCAAGCACCTCTTCGATCGGTCTTCCTTCCTCGATAGTAATCTCATTTCTGTAGACTACATTGCCACTCTCAAGAGCGACTGTCTTGATGTCGGTTCCTGTGACCACCATCCCGACCGACCTTCCGGAATCGTACCGTCCTGACCTAACCTGACCGACCCTGACCTCACCCTGCTCGATTCCTCCTTTCCGCCACTGTATTGGCTTACCAAAGTTTGCATCGAGAAGTGTTATGAAAAACTCGCGCTCAAAGTACTCTTTCACGTCGCTTATGAACCGATCGGTATTCAGTTCGGGGCTGGTCTCCATCCCTATCTGCCTTATTCCAAGCGTCTCCCCTCTTATATTCAGGCAGACCGCGATATACTCAAGTAGTTTGGTATATCGATCCGACCCCGGTTCAAATATCTGGTTGGGCACGGTTATAGTCTCGCATGAGACTTTTCCGTTGCCTTCTTCTGCCCAGAGTGTCACATCCACGAGATCGGTCCTGGATGCCGTCTTTTTCAGTTCCTCCCGGAATACCTTATGGTGGCTTTGCAGATCATCCTCTATGCGCAGTAGCAGAGCGTCTATCTGTTGATCCACAGTTTCACTGGTAGAATCGGAAACCATCAATAACTGATATATAAACGGTTCATACCTAAAGTTTTGGATTGCACGGAAACGTTAGAAAAAAAGCTGGTTCTACCGGATTCTGTGGTTCTCAAAAGATCTTAAAAGAAATCAGCATCAGACGCGGTCCTGAAGGCATGTGTTTCTTTGAGGACTGGTTGTACACTTCCACAATTTCAGCTCTCTGGTAATTCGCGAGTGCATGCACTTATTCACCCTTTCAGAGGATCTGGTTATGGTGAGAAAGATTAAACCACAGAGATCATATAGAGCACAGAGAGTTGTTATTTTTATCTTTCGTCCCCTCTGTGTCACTCTGTAGCCTCTGTGGTCTTCCAAAATC
>DAOUXE010000183.1 GCA_030666765.1 Methanosarcinales archaeon | reverse complement strand
CTGCGTATAAACAGCTACAATATCAACCCTTAAATCTACGCACTTTCCATTTTTCACTTTTTACGTGCCTAACGTAAGACTAAAAGTTAGCTAAGTAAGACTAATAGTGTAGGGTAGACGACTGAGCGGGAATTGCTGCACCAAAGAAAGTATCATGGAAACAGTCAGTATCATCTGGGGTACCCGATGGTGTGAACCCTCCACATTCTAAATGAATGGGTACCCGATGGTGTGAGCCTTTCCACCTATACGTTTGAAAACAGGGAATTTGGGGGAGATACTGGAGAACATGGGTTTTAAATATCCGGAAACAGACCAGCCAGAACCAGAGCACCAGACAAAGTGACCGCCTCCGCGGTGGCGAACCAATAAATATCATGCCGCACATCATACATCAGAAGGATTCACCATGCCACTGAACATCGGAATGCTACTGATCTGGATATCATTCGCAAGCTGCCTCGGCGCTGTAATCTATGGTACATGGTACTACTTCAGCAGAAATCCGAATATGCGCCTTGCATCCAGGAGATTCGAGATAATAAGTCTTGTTGCATGCACTCTTTCCGCTATGTTGCTTATGTACTATCTGTTGGAGGTCAGGGCGTACTACCTCTACGTGTATAGATTTTCCTGCGAGACTTTCCCGCTGCTCTACAAAGTATCGGCGTTCTGGGCGGGACAGGAGGGTTCGCTCTTTATCTGGGCGTGGTTCACGCTTGTGTGCGTGGCACTGGTGCGGATGCGTTCGGATAACCGGATCAGCGAGATCGTTGGGATCGCAGGTCTATCTGTAGCAGCGTTCTTCCTTCTGCTGCTCGCCATCAGAAGCCCGTTTGCGCTTATTTATGGGGTTGATGACCAGACATGGAACCTCCTTTCTACGAATACCGACATATTCGCAGCCCCCTACTCGGTGATCGAGAGTTACCATGCGCAGGGCATGAACCCACTGCTCCGCAACCCATGGATGGTGATTCACCCGCCAGTGGTCTTCTTCGGATACGCCGCCTCTGTGATACCGTTTGGGGCTGCTGCTGGATATCTCCTGACCGATGACCGCCAGTGGATGAAGATTGTGGAGCCGTGGAGCCGGATTACGTGGCTCTTCATGACGCTTGGAATCGGCATCGGCGGGTTCTGGGCTTATGAGGTTCTCGGATGGGGCGCGTGGTATTGGGGCTGGGATCCTGTGGAGACGTCTTCGCTCATCCCGTGGGTAGTCCTGACCGCGTATCTACATACGCAGTTTCGGATGAAGCGAAATCATGAATACGGACTGCTTGCGCCCACGCTTGCGATGCTCTCGTTTATTCTGGTTATATTCGCAACCTTTGTCACAAGGAGCGGTTTGTGGGCGTCACAGCACGGATTCGCAACATCGGTTGAGGCACAGATCATCGGCGTATTTCTGGCTGGACTGTTTCTGGTGTCTGTTTATGTGGTACAGCGCAGATACCGGATGGAGTCCGGTGTTGCGCAGCCCAGGTCTTTGTAATCAAAAGATTCTTTGCTGATAGCGGCTATTCATTAAATCGGGCAAGATCCGAAAAGATCGCACATCATGACAGAGGTGGAGATAAATGATATTGGAAAGAGATAGAGCAACCATATTAAAATATGCACAAAAATACAATATAGATACTATACTTCTATTTGGTTCATGTCTCGGTAAAGAAGACCCGGGCGATATCAACATCGGAATAAACTCTCATGACTCTTCGGGACACCCATGAGTATGAAAATGCAGCTCGGATGCCTCAATCCTTAAGCCCCGTCCCACCCCCATATATGCGCGAGACGGGTAATACGGGTCGATTACTTTATGGTGGTTCATTCTGAACCCCGCAGAATAAATGGGATAAAACCCGGGGTCTTCTTTGAAAGCACCGCGGATCAAAATAGATGCCGGACGTATCCACTTCAAATTAGGTGGTAACCGAGACACCACCTAAGAAATGGGGGACTTTGATGAGTATCATAGATGCAGATTTCACAAATCCACTCCGATATTTCCTTAAATCAGTGGAATCAGTGTTAATCTGTGGCTGATATGACTTTTAGCCACAAATTAACACTGATGTACATAGATTTAGGTTTTTATGTATATATTTCAGAAAGATTGAAGGCGCGTTTCACCATACTTTTTGGAGTGGATACTGGCACATTACTTCTCGATGATCGTCTCATCGATCTTCATTCCAAAGTGCCGCGCCGAATCCTCGAAATGAACAAGCACCTCGTCACCGACCTTGAGGTTTGCGATCGATATCGGAAGCCCGTCTGCGCCGACAAGTTTTATCGTCTCGGCATTTTGCAAGATCGTTGTTATCATGTTTCCATCAACTTCCGCCTTGACAAGCGTCAGGGGCCGCTTCTCGATCTTGACCCTCCCGACGATCCCATCCCTCTGCTCGCCTCGTGCGTTCACGATGGTCACGCCATCTCCCGCAGAGAGCTCTGATAGGTATTGCGTCTTCTCGCCAACCTTCGCATAAGCATGTACTGCCCCGGCATTGACCCTGAACGGACGGGACGCAACATACGGGCTGTCTTCTGCCTCGGATTGTATCAAGAATAGTCCATTCGACTGTGATCCAACAAGCATCCCCTCTCCGACCGACATCAGCGAACAAGTATCCACACAGACCCGGTCGCCCATGCCTTTGGGTTCGACCACGGTCACCCGCGCAACCTGAAGCGGTACCGTCGGGATGCCTGAGCGTTCCACAACGCCAACGATGCGCTTGATCTCTGACGGGTCGTCGGTATCCATGAGAACGCCGTCCGCGCCATGCTCAAGTGTCTCGATCGCGAGTTTCGCCTCGTCCGCGTCCTGAACTCCGGCTATGATTGCAACATCTTCATCAAATAGTCCTGCAATCATGTTTTCAAGCGGGATAACTTTCCAGTCAGTCCCTACAGCGATTAGATAATCGCAGACCTTGCCGAGTTCAACCGCGAACTGTTCGTACAGCTTGTCGCGGATGACCACATATCCGGCAACCGTCTTTCCTTCGGAAGCCAACCTCTCTGCCGTGATGATATCCATTGATCCGGTTAAATCGGTCGGAAGCGGCTGCGTTCCATCCCCTTCCCCGTTTATGCCGACCACTGCAATATCAGGCATGGCCTCCCCTGCAACCGGGGATGCCACCAGGATATCGCCGAGTTCCCGCACCTTCCCGACGCGACCTTCTGATGCGAGCACGCATTCCACACCCGACTCGAGACTGGTGGTAATTCTCTGCTTCTGCGCATCCCAATTACCGGTGTCTGCCTTGATCCATGCGGTTTTTGCGCTCATGATGGACTCGCTGGGACTCGAACCCAGGGCCTTCGCCTTGCAAAGGCGACGATCTTCCAACTGATCTACGAGCCCGTGCCATCACACTATGATGTGCATTGATTTAAAGGTATCTGGACTTCGGGGTTGCCAGCTTACTATGGTGCTGGTCAAAGTGCATGACTGCCGATCCAAAAAAACACTTTTCAGAATTGCGGTAGGTGCGGCGATGGTGTGAATGGGGGCGAGTTTGGAGAGATATCATTCAAATAAGTTGGGACCGGTTTTTACTCGGGCACAGTATTAAATCTCAGAAGATTCGTAACAAGTCTTAATAAAAACCGCACCAGTTCAATCATATATGTATAGACGAAAACCGACCCTCGAAATTGACATTGACGATGACGCAGTCAATAGCATAAGGGATCTCGAACGTGAGATTCTTGCCCGGAGGTTCATGAAGAATCGCCAGCCCTGGGTCTATAAAAATATGGAAATTATGGTGAATACTATCTGCCAGATAATCGTATAGGTGCCGGTTTGGAACATGCGCTATTGGGCATCCCGGATCCCGGTCAGTGCTACTGGATTTTTCGGCCGGACCCCCAGTGCCCCAAATTGATACTGGTCCCAGTAT
>DAOUXE010000221.1 GCA_030666765.1 Methanosarcinales archaeon | reverse complement strand
GGACGCGGAGGGGAAATAAACGGTTAAATGCTTCCAGCGTTCTTCTGCACCCTCCGCTGTTATTTTTCTTGCCAGAAGGTACAGAATCGCAATAATGCGACCAATCAACACACCTGAGTAGTTACCCCACAACAACATTTGTGCGTTACGGGTGACTCACATCACCATCAAGTCCCTCATCATCACCAAAAAAAACTCACGTAATCAGCTCATCCAGCCTGAACTGCTTGTGCTTCCTCACACCAAAGAAACCCCTCGCAGCAGCTGCAACCACGTTGCGATATTCAGAAGGTGTGTACACCCCCATCCGCCAGTTGTCGCGCTGCGCATGACCAAGAGCGGACACAAGATGCGAGACCTCGTGAAGCGGCTTTAACCGCTGATCGATCACAACAAATGCCCTTGACTCCACGATCTCTGGCGGCTTCGGGATATCTACAAGCACGTACTCGGGATCGACCCCGGCAGCGGATGCAATCTCCTCCTCAACTCTTCTCACGTTTCTCCGGTGTGAAAGCACGCTCTCGCCCACCACATCGAATCCTTCGTAGAACGCACGTTTAAACAACCTCCGGTTACGCAAGGAGTCCGCAATCTCTGTTGGATACCCGGAATACGATCCCAGATGCATGAAGAGCTCCTGATCATCCATCTTATGAAGCATTCTCGCATCGAAGCCGTCCTCGATCATACACTCGACAGCACGTACGCACATCGACTCGGCGATGCGGGTCACATGATGGTAATACACGGTCGGATGCATCAGGAACCGCGAGAGCAGGAGCGACTCGGCAGCCCTTATCCCTCCGCTTCCGATCACGAGTTTCCCGTCCTGAAACCGCATCTCGTGAATTAATCGCACGAGATCGACTGAAAGCGGAACACCTGTGTAATGCGCATCCCTGACGAGATAATCCATCCGGTCAATATCGATCTCACTGTTCAAGGCAGCACCGAATCCGGTTTCCCCTTTTATATGTTTGGCAACCCTTGAGATGCTGATCGAGTATCGATCAAATATCTCGCCGAGGTTGCTTTCGAGGATGTGGTAAACGTCCTCATGCGATCTTCCGGTATGTTCCCTGATGATATTCTCGGTCACATGCGACATTGGACCATGCCCAATGTCGTGGAGCAGTGCAGCGACGCGCAGTTCGGTCTGCCCAGCCCTCACGTCCGTGCCCCCTTCTACCCCTTTGCCATACTCACTTTCTTTGCCCATACAATCCACAAGCAGGTTTGCAAGATGGTATGTGCCAAGCGAATGTTCGAATCTGGTATGGTTTGCTCCCGGGTATACAAAACTTGTCAACCCGAGTTGTTTGATGCGGCGTAACCGCTGCATAACCGGCGTATCAACAAGCGAGATCGCTGCTTCATCCAGTTCGATATATCCGTGGATCGGGTCCCGAATTACCTTCATCACGCTATGGTGGTTGTGCATGTTTATATACATATAGCGACAATGCGAATCTATGCACTGGAAATGGATATACAGAGGTGTCATCTCTGGCTAAGAAGAAGGTAGAGGCACCGATAGTACGCGTACGCATCCCCCGCAAACACGATCGCGAGGTTCTTGCGACTGTTGAGAAACTGCTCGGGGCAAACCACCTGCGTGTGAGGTGCTTCGACGGAACCATAATAAATGCCAGAATACCCGGAAGGATGAAGAAGAGGATATGGATTCGGGAGAACGACGTCGTCATCATTATTCCGTGGTCATTCCAGGAAGAGAAGGCAGATGTGGTCTGGAGGTACACCGCGCCACAGGTTGACTGGCTCAGACGCCGTGGATACCTCTCCTGAATCATGGCAAAACTCGAAAAAAGATTAAGGGAAATCGATAAGAAAATTGACCGATTCCGGATCAGAATAAAGGATTCTGAAGACTTAAAATCTGTTGAGGGAGTTTTTGATACGTTCACGTTAAAGACCCTCTACCATCTCGCAAACAAGGGATACATCGATGCGCTCGGGGGTGTGATCAGTACAGGCAAGGAGGCGAACATCTACCATGCGTTCGGATATGGACAGGAGCAGCGGGAGCGGGAGATTGCGATAAAGGTGTACCGTATCTCTACGAGCAATTTTCGTGCGATGCAGTCATACCTGATCGGTGATCCAAGATTCAAGAATGTAAGGCACGAGAAACGGAGTATCGTGTTTGCATGGACGAAGAAAGAACTGAGAAATCTAAAAAAGGCTCATGCAGCAGGGGTGTGTGTTCCGGAACCGTTTGTCGAGAGAAATAATGTTCTGTTAATGGAATTTATAGGGAATGGTGAGATTCCCGCGCCACAACTCCGTGAGGTCTCATTGACTTCTGATCAGGCGCGAAAGGCGTTTGAAACCACTGTGGAGTATGTCCGGCTATTATACCACGCAAATCTCGTACATGCCGATCTGAGCGAGTTTAACATACTGATGCACGGAAGAGAGGTTGTTTTCATCGATATGGGGCAGTCTGTGACCCTTGATCATCCGAATGCTATGGAATTTCTGATGCGGGATATCCACAATGTCACGCGATTCTTCAGGAAGAAGGGCGTACGGGTCGAGGAGGATACTGTCGTGGATGCGGTAATTGGCAAGTGAGTCAGATCGCCTTAAATGCTTGAGTATCGCGGGACTGCTTGTTACGCGGTCATGATCCTATCGCGATGTTACCGACTGCCACCTGCAGGATCATAAGCCTGTCAAGGGATGCGACCTTACCGTCGCCACCAACGTCCGCATTATAGTTCACTCCGTCGCTGGCTGCGATTGTAAGCGCGATCACTGCATCTATGGGGGTGATTTTGTTGTCACTGTTAAGGTCTCCTTTCTGTGATAGGATCGGCTGCATGAGGGGATATGCATCCTGCACACTGGCGTGGGATATTTTTCCTCGTAATCGCTCCAGTGGTCCCCTCCACACGGGTAGCTGTTGTCCTATGAGTTGTTGGTGTTGGTGTCATCCATCGGTGTTTGGTTAAGGCGGAACAACCGCCCCCCCCCACAAACATAGGCATTCCGGCAACATTAGGCACTTCTTAAGTCATCTGCATACAGCTGATAAAAGATGTGAAAGTCCGTATTATTTTTTGTATCTGATTAGTTTTATCTCCCATGCTTTACCAAAGATATGCCCACATAGCGTGCTTCAATTGACCAAAAACGCGAGGATACACAAGTGAACGAATCACTTATGCGCGCGATTGGGTGGTTAGGTAGAACATGCTCGGGTACTATTGTGGCAGGGACCACAAGATGGACACGGATTTTTACAAGATTTCGGAATCTTTTTATTATTTTCTGGTAACGTCGGAGTACATGTTTAGCTTACCACGAGATTAAACTGATTTTTACAATATTTCTGTGTTAATCTCTCGTATTCTTGTGTCTTTTTTTACCCAAGCGAAACACACACGTTTG
>DAOUXE010000007.1 GCA_030666765.1 Methanosarcinales archaeon | reverse complement strand
GAAGTTACCAGATCCGAACCATCTCCAAAATCGATCTTAATGGAATAATTTTTCCACCCAAATCTTTTATTTCTAAAAGAAATTCCCGTCAGGTTCTTTGGATATGTTTTTATGTACTCGTCAAATATCTTGTAAGACGGTATACCATGGCATATTATGTCACAGGTGATGAGATTTTCTGTATTTACCCCATAAAATTTGTACAGGTTTTTTAATGCTGCAACCTGGCATGGAGTGCCAGTAAACAAAATATTCTTGCCATCGTCGATGCCTGCCACTTCTTTGAAAAGTTGCAAAGTCTGGCTTTGCAAATATTTGGACCCCCTCATCGCCTTTATCGACTCGATATCATCAGAAAATATGTGGATTGGAATTTTAGACTCCATCACAACTCCAGCTACCAGCCCTCCATTTTCAACCGTATATCTTGCCATTTCAAAGAAGATTCCGCCAGACGAGCTCTTTGAAACGATCTCCGAATCCGATGACCAGCCAGCATAACAACTCGGAGTTTTATCATCATCGTTTTGAACTGGTGTCACGACTGGACAAACTTGATTGCAGACCCCGCATAACGTACAAATATCAAAATTTACTTCTGGAACTAAGAAGCCATCACTATTCTCCATAATGATGATTGCATCAACAGGACAGACTGCTGCACAAGCAGAGCATCCAGTGCATTTCTTTTCTCCGATGATTGTAAAAGCTGGTTTTTTCATTCCATTCACACCTCTGGAGGTTTTATTTTTAAAAATCTATCGAATTTTACAATCCTTTTCGATTGAATTTCTTTTCTTTTTTCAATCGCTGTCGGCAAGTTTATCAAAAAGATGTAGTACCCTGAAAAAAAACTTAAGAATGGGTGTACATCATGTCTAAAAAGAGATTGTTTTACTGATTTAAAAAATCCAAAGAACGAATATAAAAAAAGAGTGACGAGCATAGTATGGAAACTATAATTTTTTACAATAGTATATAGGTGAGCATAAAACATTTCTTTCCATTTTAAAGCATATTTTGTATTATTTCCTCTCTCTGGCATTCCTATATGTATCTGAATCGAGTCCGAATAAAGGTAATTTTTATACCCCATTAACGATAATTTTATTCCCAAATCATTATCATCACCACCAAATATAAGGTGCTCATCATACCCGCCAACATGTTTCCATATATCAGAACTTATAAAAATTGCTATCCCGGCAGGAAATCCTATTTCAATTCCATGCAATTCTTTAATTTTAGTGAACCTTAAACAAGGTTTTTCTTTAATAAAATAATACCCCAAAAAACTACCGTAATTTTTGCTGCATACGTCCCCTTCATTGTACGCAGCTAATCCTATGCAACCCACATTATCAGATGATTTGTAGAAAGTATACAGATTATTTAAGATCTTTTTTTCATTAATAACCACATCATTATCTAATAATAGAACATAATCGCCCGCAGCATGATTTATGCCATAATTACAAGCAAAGTTCTTTTCTCTTAATAGTGGACTTTGAAGAAGAGATACCCCCTCCATCTTTTTGATAAATTCAATGCTTCCGTCGGTGGAACCATTATCAACTACAATAATCTCATATCTCGGATAGTCCAATTGCAGGATGGGGGCCATGGTTTTTTTTAAGTATGCTAAACCATTGTAATTTACAATAACGATGCTGATCAAAGGGGGGTCATTCATTATAGATACCTGCAAATATTTTTTCCATCTTACAAGCGATACATAGCGGAAGACCCATCAAAGAGCCATCAGATATGATTTTTTCATACAAAAATAAAAAAAACGATTTCCTTAATCTTGGAGATCTCTTCAGCAGTTTAATCCTTTTTGGAATGGGGTCATCGCTCAAATCTTTCAATCGTATAGATATGTTATTTTCATCTATATCTGCATGTTTAATTGGACCAATGTAAATGCAGTCGTGCCGCAATTTTTTCTTTAGATTTTCCATTTTACAACTTCCTGATAAATATTCTCTATATTGGTTAAATAAGTATTTAAAGAGTATTCTTTGACACTTTCTGAACCACTTTTGATCATAGTTTCTCTTAACATTTTATCAGTGTATAAAAGTATGATCTTTTCTGCTATATCTTTTTCCTTTTTTGGTTCAAATAACAAACCGGTTTTAGTATCTGAAACAACTTCATTTAACCCCCCTACATCGGCTGCAATAACCGGAACTCCTATAGCATGGGCTTCTAATGCAACAATACCTAACGGTTCCCAATGAGATGGGACCACGAAACAGTCAATGATCGAATACAAATATCTAATATCTGGAATATATCCAAGAAAAAATATATTTTGGTTCAATCCCAATTCAGTGACCAACTCCATATACTCCTCTTTTTTAGGACCGTCTCCCGCAATGAGTAATTTTATGTTTTCGCGGTCATGAAGTTCTCCTATGGCGCGAATTAACTCTCGACACCCCTTCCGTTCCACGTGTCTGCCTGCGAAACCGATAACAAAATCCGCACCACAAATGCCCCTCTTTCTCCGCTCCTCCAACCTGTTTATCGCAGTTTTTTCTGGATCAAATTGATCCAAGTCAACAAAGTTGTGAAGAATTTTTATTTTTTCTTCCGGAATTGCTGCATCCTCGATCAATCTTTGTTTTGTTGCTTCCGAAACCGCAATAAACAAATCCACATCTTTTTCATACAATTTTAAAAAAAGTATAAATTGCGGTTTTTTTCTAAATATTTCACCATGTTCGTGAAAAATCAACTGTAGCTTTGGAAAGAATAATTTCTTGAGCACCAACCCAAAAACCTGAGATCTTAATAAATGGCAATGCAAAATACCAATATATTCCTCTTCGATAACTCTTTTTAAATTGAATATGGGTACTAGTGAATATCTTAGTTTTGAATTATAAATAATAACATTTTTATGATTAATTTTAGTAGTCATTTCTCTTTTTCTCAATGCAAAAAGAAATATATTTTTGCTCTCCTTCTGTTTTTCAAAAATTCCTTTAACAAGAGTTTGTGCCCCACCCATGCCCAATGAATCAATGATATGCAGGACCTTCATTTCATCGTTTCGCCCCACAAAATATAAAAATTAGTTCGCAGAGCCCTGGGCAACCGATCCAGATCCGCAATCTGCAATAAACACAATTCAATCCAGCCAAAAACCTTATTCACCTTCTGCTCCATAAATTCATTCATAACCGGAACTCTCACGAATCTAAACTCAAAACCATGCGCCACCAACAATCTCTTCACTGACCAGAACGTTTGTAAAGAACAATGATATGCCTTATGTTTTGCAAGACTTATATTCTTTATAATCTCAAACGGCACATTGGTTAGTTTATTCGGTGCCCGAAACAGATAAAACCCGCCGGATTTCAGCACTCGCCTAACTTCTGAAAGGTGCACATCCACATCTGGGATGTGCTCGAGAACATCGAAACTCAAAACAACATCGAAGAATGAATCTTTGAATGGCATATCTCCCCCACCCGACGCAATGAAAATCATTGTATCCGGATAACGCGAGTATCCTTCCTTTATCAAGGTCTCGCTGATATCAAACCCCATTGCATCAAATCCTTTCTGAATGAGGTAATTTGTCAGCCTTCCCGCCCCACAACCTATTTCCAATATCCGGAGACTTTTCTTGAGTAACCCGGTTCCCCCCAAAAACTGAATATTTGCGTCGATATTGCCCCGGTCAATTTTTCTATTTTTTAGGTCTGTTGCATGATCAAAATTCGACACGGTACTTAACCTCCACTCAAAACACTTTCATAACTCTTGATATACTCCTCACCAACCGCCCCCCATCCCATCCTTTCCGCGATCTTCCGACTCGCACCCCCCATCCGCTGCCGCGTCTCCAAATCATCCACAAACCCGCAAACCGCCTCCGCGATCGCGCCGGAATCGCCCATCGGCACAAGTACGCCATTCCCGTCCAGAAGCTCAGTCGTCCCGCCCGTATCGGTAACGATCACAGGCAAGCCAGACGCCATCGCTTCAAGCAGAGCGTTACTCATCCCCTCGTTCAATGACGGCAGGACAAAGAGATCGCTCTCTTTGTAGATATCGCTGATGCGATCGTGACCCACATAACCCTTGAACACAACTCTATCAGAAACCTCCAGATCCTTTGCCAGTTCTTTCAACTCCCCTTCGCAATTTCCCTCTCCGACCAGTATCAGTTCAACTCGATCCTTCTTTAGCATGCCGATCGCCTCTATCAAGAATCGTATCCCCTTTCTCTCGATCAATCTGGAGACGCAGAGCACCCGCAACGTATCCTGTGTCTCAAAATGTGGTTTGAACTCCGAGATGTCGATCCCATTGCGGATGACGCCAATCTCCTGATCCGGTGAACTCTTGAGCGCGAGTTCTCTTAATCCTTTGCTGTTCGCAATGACTGCTCCGGCACTATTCCAGACTCGTTTGATTATGGGCGCAAGGAAGACATACTGGAGGCTGAATCTTTTGTTAAAGCCGGGCACATCCGACCCTCTCAGCGAAACGATGTATGGGATCTTATTTCTGAACAGATATGCAATTGCGCCGCACGGGATGCCGAAGAACGCATGACACAGGTCATAATCGTTTTCTTTCATCAATTTTTTAATAAATCGATTCGCTTTGAGACTGTATGTCATAATCTCCCGTTGTGTCCAGTAATGGATGCTCTTCTTGTTAACCGGGAGTCTGTAGATATTGACGGTGTCACCGATCTTATCGGTCTCGAGTGTGCTTGATTGCGAGGATGTGACCAGATCAACGGCAAGACCCTTTTCTGCGAACTCCTCCAGCAGATACTTGCACGCATTGCTCCCACCACCACCCAGCGGCGGATATTCATAATTCAGCATCAATATTCTCGTTCAACCACCTCTTATGAATCTCCAAGACATTCGTACGCCTTCACAAGTTTCACCGTGATTGCGTACATTTCCATGTTCATCTCCCGTATGCTATACATTCAGATATTGTATGTTTTATCGTAAGAAGATTGCGCTTGTATCGCAGACTATTTCTCTGACCATGACCCGAACCTTTTTGCAGTTCTGATGGCGTTTGCAACTTCCAGTGACCTCTCAAATCCAAGAACCGGCAACAAATCTTTGTACTCCAGAATTCCCACGCGATATAGCTCAACCAGAAACTGTTCAACGATCGCGTATGTTTGATCGGTTTTTGCATATTTTTCTGCGAATAAAATATCCCCCAATATCGTACTGACTAACAGAGGTTGCGATACGTGCTTTTCTTCCAGATACGGGGTCAGTTCATGAACCACATCCCGGTCAAGGCTTATTGTTTGTTCCATTATTACAACCACCCTCCAATACGTGCATTGATACTGTTTACACGTTCTTGTGCTAAAACCCTCTCACTCGCCCTCATCCAACCACCCTCTCGATCAGATAATTCTTCCTTCCATTCTGCCCGTAGTACACCTTCACCATGATGTCAGTCATGATCCCTGAGACCACAAACTGCACGCCGATTACGATCATCAGCACAGCGAGCAGAAAGAGCGGTCTATCTGCAAGACCAATTCCGAATAACACCCTTTGAATTCCCAGATAGCCCCCGACCAGCGCGCCTGCGCCGCCCAGCACAACACCCAGCCCGCCAAAGACGTGTATGGGTCGCACTGAGTACTTTTGCCAGAAACTGATCACGATCAGGTCTAAAAAACCCTTCATGACCCTGCGCCAGCCATATTTCGTTATCCCGTATCTCCTCTGGTGGTGCGTAACCTTTGCCTCGCCGATTCTGTACCCGCGCCACATGAGCATCGCGGGGATGTACCTGTGGGTCTCTCCATATAGATCAAGATCCTTCACGCACTCATTTCTGTACGCCCGGAACGTGCATCCTGAATCGTGAATGCTATCACTTGTTATTCCCTTCCTCAGCAAATTGGCGAATCTGGAGATGATCTTCTTGGAGAACGTGTCTTTTCTGTCGGCACGCCAGCCGCAGACCACATCATAATCCTCCTTCTCAAGTTTTGCAAGCAGCATCGGAATGTCCTTTGGATCGTTCTGAAGATCCCCGTCCATGCTGATCACAATCTCGCCTCTCGCGCAATCGAAGCCTGCTTTCAGCGCAGCGCTCTGACCAAAGTTCTTCCGGAACCTGATCGCCTTGACCCGGCAATCCTTCTTATGGGCTTTCAGCATCTCTTCGAATGTGCGATCCGTGGAACCATCGTCCACGAGGATGATCTCGAAGTCTCGCGCCATGCCGCAGAGGACGTTTACCAGTTCATCGCACAGGGGCTCTATATTCTGCTCTTCATTGTAAAACGGGATTGCGACCGAGATTATATGCTCTTCAGGGGTTGTTTCGCACGCGGATTGTAACAAGCCAGCACCACTCCTATGATTAACTGTACTGATACTGTTATATATGTGGGTTCTTGTACTAAAATCCACCTGTTCCGGCGTACTTGTTCCGGTCGTGTGAGCGTCCCACTGACCCCACCCAAAGCTTTTTGGGTGTAAACCTACATAGGTTGACACATGTTCCTACCAGTGAACGAACGGCAGTTTGAGTTCTGGCGCATGCGCAGAGACGGCATGGCGGGCGCGGAGATCGCCAGAAGTTTCAGCGTGAGCCGCCAATCAGTATCAAAGGCACTTCAGGGCATGGACTCGAAGGTATCGCGGGTTCTCCTGGAGATGGCGCAGTCGAACCATATCGAGGTTACGAAAGTGAACTTCGAGCGCGGGGTTCTCTTCGGGAGATCGGTTCAACTGAAGACCGATGCGATCGTCTTCGTCTCGGCAAAGCACGGCGTGCAGGTCTGGTACCGGCACGATGGGGACTGCGACGGGTGCAGCCACGCTCACGAGTGTGAGGAACTCCTGCGCGACTATGCGGGCGAGATGGGAATAAAACTCGCCGTACCAAAAAGCCCCGCAGAGATGGCTGACGAGCTATTCCAAAAACTCGAGGGGATTATATGACTGAACTTATCAGGAAACTGCTTGGATGGTGTCCAATGAAGGAACCGGTAAAAAAAGAGGAAGAAAACGTGTTTTCGACTGAAAATCGTACATCAATGTCTCTAAAAAGCAACAGCAGGATTTTTCTTGGAGGTATCCATCTTGTTTTTGCTTTATATCTAATATCAACCGCTATCTCGGTTTTATCGCAGCCAAATACCCGGATGTTTCCGTGGTGGATCATGGATATCAATTTCGTGGCATCGTGGATTTTGCTCACAATCGGAATCATCTCGCTTGTCCTCTCGTTTATCTCTGTTAGAAGAGATCGTTCTTACGATAACGCCTGCAAAGTACTCGCACTCGCCAACATAGTGCTTGCAATTGTATTCTTCGCATATCTGCATCAATCCATAGCGCGTATCTGGTACAGCGGTACCATGGCAGTCCTTAAGGGTCCACTCTTCAACTACACCTTCGATCTGCCGACCTTACTCCTGTATTCCGCGCTGGTTGCATTTCCCGCGATATTGAGCTGTCTCGTGCTCTTTTGCAGCACCAGGGGATTCCAGATTCCGGAGGCAGGGAATAGATCATACCTGGCACTTGCGATGACAGTAATTCTTGTTGCGGCGACATCTGTCGGGTTGGGTATCTATTACAACCATCTGAATCAGCAGAAAACCTCCATGCTGGTCGAAGAATTTGGAGTAAATCATGAAATTAAATTATACTCGCTAAACGATGATTTTATGCAGAGTACATGGATGCAGGATCAGGGCAGCCCATATTTCATCGATTCAAAGGAGTCCACATCGGGTCGTTTCATTTCAGAGGACACGTACAGCGCGATCCGATTTCTCAAAGAGGTGGATGCCGCGGTGGTCATGGCATGGTGGGACCCCACACTCATGATTGAGGCAGCAGGCAAAACTCCGGTGATACGTTACGCATCATCGAGTATAGGGCACACGGTCGCACGACCAACTTCTTTCATCGATGTGTTCGAGCCGGACGAACGGGTGGCGGATGTTGCGCGGTTCTTTGCAACTGATTCGGCTGAGGAGGCAGAGGGTATTGCCGAAAAGTACGATGCGACCATCGTATACATGCCGCGGCACTATGGACCTGGCTTGTTCTGGGCTATCACCGAAGCGCTGGACCCGAAGATCGAACCTTCGTCAGACTCTGAGTGGAATCGATTGTATGAGGAATCGATGTACCACAAATTCGAGATTGGCTCTGAGATAGGACACTTTAAGAAGATATTCGAAAACGATGATGTCTGCATCTACCGGCTGGATTGAATTTTAATTTCTCTCTCGCGTGCACCGCAGGCGGTAGCAACCAATAAGTAGCATCCGCAACAGACCACAGGGTCAAAGGAACCGCCATGCCACTAAACACCGGAATGCTACTGATCTGGATCTCATTTGCAAGTTGCATAGGTGCCGTAATCTATGGAATATGGCATTACCACAGTAGAAATGAAAAGATGCACCTTGCATCGCGGAGATTCGAGATTGTAAGTCTCGTTGCATCCACTCTTGCCGCCATATTGCTGATGTACTATCTGCTGGATGTCAAAGCGTACTATCTCTATGTATTTCGATTTTCCTGCGAGACGTTCCCGACACTCTACAAGATATCCGCATTGTGGGCTGGGCAGGAGGGGTCGCTCTTTCTGTGGGCATGGTTCACGCTGATCTGCGTTGCACTGGTTCGGATGCGTACCGGGAGGCTCGGTGAGATCACGAGAATTGTCGGTCTATCTGTTGCCGCAGTCTTTCTTCTGCTGCTGACGATCAGAAGCCCGTTCGCGCTGATCTACGGAGTGGGTTCGCAGGGGCAACTCCTCTCAACAAATATTGACATACTTGCAACCCCGTCTCCGATGATTGAGAGTCATTTTGCGCAGGGCATGAATCCGTTGCTCCGCAATCCGTGGATGGTGGTCCACCCCCCGATCGTCTTCTTCGGATACGCTGCCGCGGTGATACCGTTCGGGGCTGCGCTTGCCCACCTCATAATCGGTGATAAGCGATGGACTGAGATTGCCGAGCCATGGAGCAGGGTCACGTGGCTCTTCCTGACGCTCGGTATCGGCATCGGCGGATTCTGGGCTTACGAGGTTCTCGGGTGGGGCGCGTGGTACTGGGGCTGGGACCCTGTAGAGACCTCATCACTCATCCCATGGGTTGTGATGACCGCATATCTGCATACGCAGTTCCGGATGAAACGATACCGCGAATACAGATTGCTTGCTCCGGCGCTTGCGCTGCTATCGTTTGTACTCGTCATATTCGCAACTTTTGTCACGCGGAGTGGACTCTGGTCATCCCAGCACGGTTTCGCAACGTCGCTTGAGGGAAACGTAATCGGCGTGTTCCTATTCGGGATGATCCTGGTCTGCATCTACATATTGCAGCGCAGATCGCGGATCGAATCCGGCACCACACACGGCTGAGGACTGATCCACCCAAAGATTCTTTGGTGATTGCGCGCCATCCATGCACCACACCACCACCAACCACACACCATCTCCGCTATCACTACCACACCTCTGCGGGGGTAGCCAAGCCAGGTCAACGGCGCAGGACTTAAGATCCTGTTGTGAAGACATTCAAGGGTTCGAATCCCTTCCCCCGCATCCGAATTCGAAACCACGTCCCCCCAATCACGCGATTGTAATTGGGTGGGGGCGAGTACGACAGTCTCAACAACGTTTTCAGGAAGTATCAGGAATCGATCATCAGGAAACATCCATCATGACCACCATAACCATAGGAATCGCGGACACAACGTTTGCGCGTGCGGATATGGCGAAATGCGCGATATCAGAGCTGAAAGAGAATGCATCGGTCAAAATCGAGCGATACACTGTTCCGGGGATCAAGGATCTGCCGGTCGCATGCAAGAAGTTAATCGAGGAGCGTTCGTGCGATATCACGATGGCATTTGGCATGCCCGGGTCTGACCCAAAGGACAAGATCTGTGCGCACGAGGCGTCGCAGGGCATAATTGCAGCCCAGTTGATGACGAACACGCACATAATCGAGGTCTTCGTGCACGAAGATGAAGCACCATCTGATCGCGAGTTTGCTGAGCTGGCAGAAGCCCGTGCAAGAGAGCACGCGCTGAATGTAATCAAACTCATGTTCAAGCCCGCCACGCTCGAAAGAGAGGCGGGGACCGGGCAGCGGCAGGGATACGCCGACGCAGGACCTGCTAGAGCGTGAGATCATATACCGACGTGACTGTAGCGTTTAAATATGATAGATTCGATTATTGCACAATCACCCATGGCATCAAAAACAATACCCGAGATCAATGAGAGGATCAGGGACGGTAGTGTCTCTGTCCTCACGGCAGAGGAGATGACCGACTATATACGGGAGCACGGCACAGAGGGGGCGGTGCGCGAAGTCGATGTGGTAACCACCGGAACATTCGGGGCGATGTGCTCGTCAGGCGCATTTCTCAACTTCGGACACTCAGATCCACCTATCCGGATGCAGCGAGCCTATCTGAACGGCGTTGAGGCATATTCGGGATTGGCCGCGGTCGATGCGTATCTCGGCGCAACACAGGAGTCAGAATCGGACAAATCGTATGGTGGCGGGCATGTGATCGAGGATCTGATCGCAGGAAAGGAGATCGATCTGCATGCGGAATCATCCGGAACCGACTGCTACCCGCGCAGGATGCTGGACACCAGAATCACAATCGACGATCTGAATCAGGCGACAATGGTGAACCCGAGAAACGCATACCAACGCTACGATGCCGCAACAAACTCAACAAAACGCGTTTTATACACATACATGGGCACACTCCTCCCCGGATTCGGTAATGTCACGTATTCGGGGTCAGGTATGCTCTCACCACTCTCAAACGACCCCACTTTCCAGACGATTGGCACAGGCACGAGAATATTTCTCGGAGGGGGGCAGGGCTATGTGATCGGCAGCGGGACACAGCACGATCCCGAGAACCGCTTCGGAACAATGATGCTCACAGGGAGTCTCAAGGAGATGGACTCAACATACATCCGCGGCGCGGCGTTTCACAAGTACGGAACCAGCCTGTATGTCGGAGTCGGCGTACCGATACCGATCTTAAACGAGGAGATTGCCGCAGCAACGGGAGTTAGCGACTCTGATCTCACAACCAAGATTGCGGACTATGGGACTCAGCGGCGCAGCCACCCGCTGGTGCGGGAGGTTACCTACGAGGAACTAAAGTCGGGAATCGTTGATATCGGCGGAAGAGAGGTGCGGACCTCTCCGCTTTCGAGTTTCAACCTCGCACGGAGGATTGCGGACGAACTCAAAAGCTGGATTGCGGACGGTGAGTTCTTTGTGGGTGCGCCTTCCGCGCAACTGCCGACACGCGGTAGCGCGAAACCGATGCGGGAGACGCGCGGGCAACTGCTGGTACAGGATGCAATGTCCGGGGATGTGCGCACCATTCACAGCGATGCATGCGTCAAAGACGCGGCTGAACTGATAATCGAGGGTTATTTCAATCACCTGCCAGTTCTCTCGGAGGACGGTACCCTGGTAGGGATTGTGACCTCATGGGATGTCTCAAAAGCAGTAGCCCGCGGCGATGTTGGAACCGTCGAGAGTGTTATGTCAATAAACGTTGTCACAAGCACCCCTGATGAATTTGTGGAGATTGCGGTGCAGAAGATGGAAAAACACAAGATTTCTGCACTTCCTGTGGTCAATGAGGCTCGGAAAGTCATTGGAATGGTCACAAGTGGAGATCTGAACAAACTGCTGGTGCGGAGGTGATGGTGATGGCGGCAATGGTTGTGATTCTATGAAGATGGTAATTCACATCGCCTCGGCGATGCAGGACCCGGTGATTGCGAGGGTGATCCTCGGAACCGGTGTGGAGATCAATGTCGATCGCGCAAACATCGATGCGACCAGCGGCGAGATCGTGCTCGAGGTGCCAATCGATGCCTGCAACCGCGTAGCACGCGCATTCGAGCGGGAGGGCGCATCCGTCTCAGTGCTCGAGCATCCGATCATCCGGGACGAGGATGAGTGTGTACACTGCGGCGCATGCATCAGTGTCTGCCCGGTCCAGGTATTCTCATTTGCGGATGACTGGCGTGTTGCAATGGATGAGTCGAAGTGCATCCATTGCGGCGCATGCATCACCGCATGTCCGCACGTCGCGCTGAAGCTTGTGTCTGAGTGAGATTTAATATACATGGTGGAAGATGTGTGTGATATTGGCATGGATTGCTAAGCAGATTGGTCTGTATTGCTGGTGACCGTATGAAAAAGAAGCCTGAAGATATTAATGAGTATAAAAAATGGCTGAAAGAAAAGCACAGTATTGAGATATCCGACCGAACGCGAACTTATTATGAATCCAGCAATTCCCGTTGCACCTATAAACGCATGCAGTCGAAGGGTCGATTTGTTATACTTTCGTAAACATTTACATACAATGTTGAGGCACAAAAAGGATAATTCAAAATAATGTTTAGTAAATTTGCAACTCAAAAGAGGGT
>DAOUXE010000230.1 GCA_030666765.1 Methanosarcinales archaeon | reverse complement strand
TAATTACGGATCACTCCTTTGACGTAGGAGATACCAAAACAGCAGATCCTAATCACAAGTGGAATGTCCTTAAAAGTGAGGTCAGCGCTTATACCTCTGAATCGTACAAACTTATACATGGCGAGGAAGTCTCTTGCTATGGACATGAAAACCTTCCTAATCCGCAAGTCCCAAGAGGTGTTGTTCATTTTCTGGTTTTCGGAATGGAAAATTTTGCCAGTGTTGGAGGAACTGAATTAAATTTCATTCCCGGTGGTCATGATGATCCCTGGCGACGATCCAACATGGAATCTTGAAGATGTTATTGTTGTAGTTAATTCTCAGGGCGGCGTTTGTTATGCGGCACATCCGGAAGGGCATCGTGGAGCAGTTGCTGAGGCTTTGGATAGAGTGCCCTGGGTAACTGAAGACTATGATCTGACTGGGTATAATGGTCTTCAGGTGTGGAATATGATAAACAACGACTATGAGCGAGATTTAGGATTAGAACAATGGAAACGCTTGTTATTAAACGGCCGTAAAGATGTATTTGTTGCGGGCGGCAGTGATGCTCATGGCGACTTTAGTCATGCAACAACTGTATTAGGAGATTTCGACAACGCCTTTGGAAAAGTCAGAACTTGTGTTTACACCAAGACTCTCGGCAATAATGAAATCCTCAACGCCCTCAAAAACGGTCATTCTATAATGACAGATGGCCCATTAGTGGTCTTTAATATAACTAACAATCATGGCGAGACCGCAATCATCGGCGATGAGATTGCTGGACGCGATTTTTCTTTGAATCTGCAATGGGTATCAACATCCGAATTCGGAAACGTAGATCGTATCTATGTCCACCAAGGGATCACTGGGGAAAATGAAACGGAACTCTCGGATTTGAGTTTAACTCCTGCCAATTTAGAGGGCAATATAACATTTAATGATTTACAGAGTTATATTCCTTCGGATACGGATTCATACATCCGAATAACTGCAACTACGGATAAAGGGTATCGAGTATATACAAATCCTATTTTTATTAAAGAATTGCCCGCGAAGATCACAGTAGTGGATGCCGTAATTGCGCTTGAGATGGCTGTCCGTGGTGCGCATGATGCGGATGCGGACGTGAACGATGACGGGCGTGTTACTTCCCTCGATGCGCTCATGATCCTGCAGGTGGCGGCTGGAAGTATAGATATCGGCTAAATTCAAGTATCGTGGTTGATACTGATCACAATGCATGAGGCTATGCGACCTAAATGACAGGCTTACGGTATTGCCGTTGACTTACCACGGTGCAGATTCATGGTTCATACTCTCCTGACATTGCGCACGTTTAACTCCCGCCGCAACCTAAGAATCGCTCCACCCATTCCGATCACATCCCGCTTCAGATCAACCTTGGTTGCGCTCCCCGGCCTCCACCTTACTGGAAATTCTGCCACCCGGTAGCCGGACCGCTGTGCCCGGACCAGAATCTCAGTATCCCAGAACCAGTGTTCATCCTTCACCTGATCAAGCAGATCAAAGAGAGGAACTCTCCGAAATGCTTTGAATCCGCACTGGTGATCGTATAATTTTGATTTGAGAATCGTTCGCACCAGAAAATTAAACCCACTGCTCGCAAACCCGCGTTTTGCCGACCGCACAGCATCGCTCTCAGGCATCATGCGCGATCCTGTTGCGAGATCATAACCGTCGCGTATCTTGCCGATCAGTTCTGAGAGGTGCAACATATCAGTTGCGAGGTCAACATCGATATAGACAAGAATATCGCCGGATGCGGATTTGAATGCCCGGTTCAATGCGCTTCCGCGCCCCAATCGTTTACCACTGTGCAGGTGCTTTACGTAAGGGTGTTCTTCTGCGAGTTTTTCTGCCATTTTATCTGTTCCATCGGTTGCGCCGTCTTCTGCAATGATGATCTCAAAGTTAGAGGTTATTTCACGTAACGTCTCTGCGGTCTGCCTTACAGTCTCTTCCAATCCCTCTGCTTCGTTGTATGCAGGGAGTACGAGTGAAACTTCGGTCATCGATATCGGCTTCCTGGTGTATGGTTTCCTATTGTCCGGTTAGGGGTGGGTGGATATTAAAAAGTTGCGGCATCCCGAACTTTCGGATTCATGCCTTTGGCACCGTTATGTAGAATATACACCCGCCACCAGGGTTATCCTCGATCCGAACGCTCCCGTTGTGTGCATCAACCACACTTTCTGTGATCGCAAGCCCGATCCCGCTGCCTTTTATCCCGCGTTTCTCCTTTCGCATGAAACGCTCGAATACCGAATCCTTCTCATCATCAGGTATGCCATCCCCATGATCAGAAACCCCAAACACCCAGTCAGACCCCACATCATCGAGTGTCAAGGTGACCGTTTCGTGCTCGGGACTGTACTTGATTGCGTTGTCGATGGTATGCAGGAATGCATTCTTCAAAAGTTCGTTTCCGAGTACCGGGAACCTCTTGTCAGTCTGGTACATCATATCGATTGTTATGCCATGTTCTTCTATTTTCCCATCCAAAGCCCTGAGTATATCAGACAACATCGCATTCAGATCGATCTCCTCAAGATCACTCTCGAAAACTCCCCCTTTTACTTTTGAATACGTTTTTATATCCCTGATCATCTCGTCGGCATTCATCGCGGCACTCTCTATCTTACCTATAAATCTTTTGACGGTCTCATCGTTCGACTGCTTCTTGATAAGCCCGCTATAGCCGAGAATCACGGAGAGGGGGGTCCGAAGATCGTGGCCCATAATGCTGACCAGCATCTCCCGAAGTCTATGCGCCTTGGCCAGTTCTTCGGAGAGTTGTTCTTCGCGCTGGTGCCACTCTCGCTCAGTCAACCTCGAGCCATGCTCGCTGGCATGTATGCCCCCTTCGGTATCGTCTGTATGTCGTTTCATATTCATACCCTCCATACTGCCGATTGTGTGCGGCGAATCTCGTATGCAGCGTGATCTGGCATCGGTCTTTCGTAATGGTGATTGCAGCTTGTAATGTCTCGCCGCTACGCTACTCTTCTCGCAATATCGTCTCCGACATCGGTGGTTCTCGAGGATCCTCCGAGATCGTATGTCTTCACAGCGCCCTCGAGCAGGTTCGCTTCGATCGCATCAACGATTTCGTTTGCAGCGTCGCGCTCGCCGAGTTGCTCAATTAACAACGCACCAGCCCAGATCGTTGCGATCGGGTTGACCTTGTTTTCGCCGCGGTGCTTTGGCGCACTCCCGTGTATCGGCTCGAACATGGAAACACCGTCCGGGTTGATGTTTCCGCCCGGCGCAAGCCCGAGTCCGCCCTGGATCATCGCGCCGAGATCGGTGATGATATCCCCGAACATATTA